>JADFZZ010000001.1:300000-377665 GCA_015232315.1 SAR324 cluster bacterium
TTCTTTCGCATATTCAGTGCAGGTTTCGTGCTCCTGTCACATTTCCTGATACATTGTCAGTTGGCACCAAAATCACACAAATTGAAGAAGACCGATTTATCATGAGCTATCGGATTGTCAGCCATAAACTCCAAAAATTGGTAGCAGATGGCGACAGCATTATTGTTGTCTATGATTATCAGCAACAAAAAAAGGCAGCGATTCCAGAAGAGATTCTCAAGAAAATTCTGCTTTTGGAAGATGGAAAAGAAGTGGAAAGTTGAGTTCCGGGTCAGGGTTTTTCAGTAGGAAGATGAAAACTGTCGCTAGAGGATAAGTAATAAACGTGCTCATTTTTTCTTAAGAGTCCCAGTTCTTCTTTGGCCAGTTTTTCAAGATAATTGACATTGCTATGCAACGATTCAACTTCTTTGACCAGTGAGTTTTCTCGTTCCTGGAGTCTCAGAATTTCATTTTCCAGTTCTACTGTTCTGTGTTTTATATCTGTTGTCGCAAGCAGTCCATAATCACCAACGACAGATATTCCAATCATGGTCATCCCGAACAATACCAGAATAGAGACCACAAACCATGTCCTCCATTCGGCCTCTTCTTTGAGGATGCTCAGATTGGATGGGATATTCTCCCCTGGAAAAAACTGTTTTGAAAAAATAACACGATCCCGTGCTCCCGGAGATTTCCGGTAATGTGCGGGTTTTTGTTGTTTTTCCAAAAATTTTCCTGATTTCAGATCACGCATGTTCCCGGTAATGAAAAGTGCCGTATTCTGATTGGATCCTCAGTTCATTGTATCCTGGCGCGGCTGTTTCACAATAGCCGATTTGCTGTGCTTTCAGGTCAAACTGCTGTGCGATGTCACAGACAATAGGCAGTAGCGATTTCGGGCCAATGATTTCCATACGATGTCCCATGTTAAACACCTGGTACATTTCTTTCCAGGGGGTTTCTGAAACACGTTGAATGGTTTGAAAGAGAGGGGGTACCGGAAACAGGTTATTTTTCACATATAAAATATTTTTCCCAAACTTCAGACATTTGGTTTGACCGCCTCCGGAACAGTGAATGATTCCATTGATTTGAGAACGGTGACTGTCCAACAGTTGTTTGATCACAGGCGCATAGGTCCGTGTGGGAGAGAGTAAGGCCTGGCCGATATTCAACGGTGTCTGTTCCAGAGGATCAGACACATGAAATGGTCCGCTGTAGGCCAAGTGTTCAGGAATCTCCGGGGAAAAACTTTCAGGATATAAGCGAACGTAATCTTTGTGGAGCATGTCATGACGTGCCGAGGTCAGGCCATTACTCCCAATGCCACTATTATATTGAGATTCATAGGTCGTTTGACCATCACTGGCGAGTCCGATGATGATATCACCGGGAGCCATTCGGTCATTTGCGACAATGAGGTTTCTTGGTACTCTGGCGGTCACGGTAGAATCAACAATCAGTGTTCTCACCACATCTCCTACATCAGCGGTTTCGCCACCTGTTGTGATGATCCGGATGCCAAAGTCCTGGAATTGTTGAATCAGTTCCTCATTGGCATTGATGATGGTCTGAATGACTTCTCCCGGAATATATTTGCTGTTACGTCCGATTGTGCTGGAAAACAGGATATTATCCACAATACCAGCACATAACAGATCATCCATGTTCATCACCAGTGCGTCTTGCGCAATGCCTTTGAATACGGAAAGATCTCCGGTTTCCCTGTAATACAGATAGGCCAATGATGATTTTGTACCTGAGCCATCCGCATGCATGACATTGCAGTATTCAGGATCATGTCCTAGAAAATCCTCAACAATTTTGCAAAAAGCAGACGGATACAATCCTTTCGAAACATTCCGAATGGCGGCATGAACCTCTTCTTTTTGGGAAGATACCCCGCGTTGCTGATAACGTGACATGAAAATTGAATGCTCCAAAAAATAGGGAGGAAAAAGGGGGTGCCGAGATCAGATATTTGAGGAAGACATCTGGCACTTGCCTTCGAGCACAGCACCCTGATGCACCATCATCCCGCCTGGAGGGACCAGAATGGTGCCCTGGATGTGTCCGTTTTTCAGAATTTCCAATTGCCGGTCAACTTTCATACTGCCTTCAATATGTCCGCCGACAATCACATTGTTTCCATGAATGTTTCCTTTAACATTTCCACTCTGTCCAATCAACAGTTCTCCTTCGCTAACGACAGTTCCATCAATATTCCCATTGATGTAAACCACTCCGTCACAATACACTTCTCCTTCAATAAACAGGCTTTCGCTCAGGTGACTGGGACCTCTGACGACTGGCAATGACGAATTTTTTGATTTGGGCACAGAACCTTTATTATTTGAAGGAAACAACAGATTGCTTCCTGTATAAGGGATAAGGAGTTCCAAACTGGCTGATCACACTCATCGGGTTGATATGGCGGCCATTGACAATGATTTCATAATGCAGGTGAGGACCCGTACTTCGTCCGGTACTGCCTGCAAGCGCAATCACATCGCCTCGCTTAACTCGTTGTCCGGGATGAACCAGAATTTTTGAAAGATGGCCAAAACGTGTGACATAGCGAACTTCACGACCCCCATGAGGATATATCCCATAGCCATGTTTGATTTCAACAAGCAGTCCATATCCAGACTGATCTCCAGTGCGAGTAACAACACCATCAGCAGGAGCGTTAATCTGACCACCTGTTTTTACTACAAAATCGGTTCCACCGTGAAACGCTGTTTCTTTGGTGAAGGGATCCGTGCGAGAGCCATAATCATCCGAGATCAATCGACTCTTCACGGGTAAAATGGTTGGTGTGTTTCGCCATGCCGCATAATTGTTTTCGATAGACAAGCTCAGTTTTTCAAAATCAGAAACAGCCTCATCATAATATTGAGCAGAATCTTCTATGGTTTGACGCAACAATCGGGATTGAATCAGGGAATCTCTGGAGTTCAAACTGAAAGTTTCTTCCATGGTTGGTCCACCACGTCCCCAATTGCCGGATTTTTTGGGCAGATTTGATTTGGTTGCATCGGCGGCTGTACGAAACGTCACCCCCGTCACACTACGGATTTTTTGGGAAATCTGGTCAATTGTTTCTTCCTTGGATTTTACAAATTGTAAATGTTCTTCAAAATCACGTTCTGATTGTGCGACTTTCATCTGAAGTTGCTGGATTTGTGTTTCCTGTTCTTCATACGTCAGTTTTCTTGAATAAAATTCACGTAATTCCTTGTCAAACTGTTGAAGATTCTGCTGTACACGTTCAATCCAGAGCACAGCTTGCTGGGGATGGTTGGGGTCATAGGAATTAGGAAGGCATTTGGTTCCAAGGGTTTGGCAGATATATTCCTGCATTTCCAGCAGTTTCACAGTGTTGGAATTGACGAGTGCCAGATGTTTTTTAAGGGAAGCTTCGCTATTATAAGCAGACTGTTTGAGCTCTTCAATGTAATCTTCAAGAAATACAATGCGGTCTTCTTTTTCAGAAAATTCACTTATTTTCTGTTGAAGAGTTGCTTTGTCCTGTTCTTGCTGGGAAATCAGTTCCTGCTGTTTCTGGATCGTATGATATTGATGGTAATACAAATAACCAATCCCCGTTATTCCTGACAGGAGGAACAGCGTGAAAACATAGAACGTGGCTGAATTTAGAGAATAGTGAAAAACTCCAGCGTTCGGATTTTTTATAAAGAGAATTGAGAAATCTTTCATATCTTTCCGTGTTCACGTTATCAAAAACAGTTCTGAAGAAGTCATTAACAGACAAAAGGGTTGATTTGCAACTCATTTTTAAGATTTTCAATTTTTTAACGAGCCTTTTGTGGTGATCCAGCATTTTCCTTGAAACTATTGGATGGTTCGTCTACTGGAATAACCATACACCTGTTCTCTTTTTCTTATCTCATTGAGGTGGCATAAGCAATGACTACACCACAAACAGCAAAAACCTTTGAAAATTTATTACTCAAGGTTGTTGAAGCTCAGATGAATAAAGCCTCAGAAGAAAATTCTGAAACCTCTTATCTGGCTCCTGATGCTCGAAAAAATCTGTTATCTCAACTCAAATTTGTTCTGGACCACGAAGGTGCGCAAACCCCCCTGTTTGACCAGGTCAGTCTCGAATCCATGGTTCACGTGTTCCGCCAGGCGGATGGTTATCAAAAACGGCTTTATGAAACTGTGCATCCGTGCCATGTGCTGTTTAAAAATCCTGCTGATTGGTTCGCTCAAAGTTATCGTTTTTTATATGATGAAGTATCCTTCCTCGAACTGATCCGGTATTTTGGAGGCGGAAAAAACGCTACTGAAAAAGAAATTATTTTTCGCTCACTGGTCGCAAAACTCATTAAAACTCAGGAAACAATCCGTACCATTGAACAGAATACGGATTTTTTAGGAAAATATCTTAAAAACTATCCCAAGTTTGGAAAGCATTATCCTGAATATCTTCAAGAAAGCAAACAAAGCCCCAAACTCCTTTCAGCCGAAGACAGCCTGAAGCATGGAATTCATGTTCTGATTCGGGACATAAGCATCAGTTGTCTGAAACTGTTGACAGAACTTAAAATTCCTCTTCCTGAAAACGCAAAAAACGCATTTGACAAGAAAATGTATTATGATGCGCTGGTTCTCACTATCCGTACAGCAAAAGACAAAGACATGTTTGAAAAAGTAACACAGGAACAATATCCCGCTCTCGTCAAGGCGCTAGGTGTTGTGATCGAAAAATCATTGTTGCATCCTGAAAGCTATTTATTTCAGCATGTCAAGCGTCAGTATATGACTGATTGGCTGGTGCACCATCTGAGAGAGTTGGATCAAACATCCAAAGACGTATTTTATCAGGCGGGAAAAGCCAGTATCTACGAACGCTTTTATGCATTAATGTTGCCAGATGACTTTGTCAAACAGTTGAGTGACCGTGCCAACTTGAAGAACAATGACATTATCGAACTTGAAGAATCAGCCCTGGAAGGTTTGTTTGAACCTGAATTTTATGATCTTTTACTCAAAGTGTACACGCGTTATAAGGATGATAGCAAACTTGGAAAAGGCTTTCCTATGTCGGCCCAGGCTTTATCATCCGCTGGTGATATTTCATGGGAAAAACAGACAATGGTGGCCCAGGTTGCCAAAAAAGTGGAAGCAGGAAATCTGACACCGGGACAAGCGAGTGGGTTTGCTTCGATGCTGGCATCCCTGAAAAAAATCACAGTGTCATTCACCAGCATTGCAAAAAAGAAAACTGAGGCAAAGCAGTCGGCTAAAGCGACTCCAGTCGAGGAACCTGTAAGCGCTACGCCACCCGTCAATCCGGAAAACGCCCCACCTCCTGTGATTTTTAAGGTCAGCCACTCTGGAACTTTGCTGGAGGCTTGTTTCCCCTTACCTAAAAAAGATGTCCCCAATCCTGTCAAGGGGCAGAAGCAGGATATTTCTTATAAAGATTCTGACACAGACGCCGCCATGGCTCCGGGGGATCAGGAATATTTTGTGGACCTGTTCAATCTGACAAAAGAAAGTAATACTCCTGTCAATAAGTATTATATAAAATTTTCCAATGCGTTGCTGGCAATTTTAAGATCCTACAACAAGGCCACCAGACATGTGCAGAAAAAAATGTCGGTTGCAGGGAATGTCACGTCATACAATGAAGATGTCCTGTATCTTAAAATCACAGATGAAATTATTTTGGCGCTTGGGGTTGCGAATATGGGACAAAGCAAAAATCTGGGTAAAGTTCCCAATGGCCAGACTGTTTACCTGCGCTTGTTTGTAAACGGGGATTGGACACAGGCACTATTCAGAACAAATGCCGCTAATTTCATGAAAGAATTCATGATCGGGGATGCGGCAAAGCGATTTCGGGAAGTGCAGATTGAGCATTTTCAAAACAAGCCTGAATTTGAGGCTCTGCTCACCCATGCATTGATCAAAGTGATAGAAAGTTTACCACAATCAGATTTTGATTTTCTCAATGATGAATCCCTTGTCGGATTTGTCGGATTGATTCAGCGTAAAGCCCAACTGCTCAAAGACAAGGGCGTTTCTTTTGATAAATTGATATGAACCAGCTTTCTCCGGATGAACCCATTCGCTGGTTTCATCGACTGGAATACGCCTTTCTTCTATTTTTAAGAAAACTCGCGCTCACCATAAATCCACAGAAACGGAATTTTTTTCAATGGTGTCTGTATGCACTGGCCTACCATGTTATCCGCATTTGCCGCAGTATTGTGAAAACAAACCTTGATCTGGCATTCCCCAACTTGTCTGATGAAAAAAAAGCTCAAATTGGACGTGACAGTTACCGCTGGTTTTCACGACTTTCCTTTGATGCGTTGCGCTTGGATCTGTTTGCGGGGAAAACTCAGCAATTGGCACAACTCGAGAATCTGGCCGTTCTGGATGAGGCTCTGGCGGAAAACAAAGGCGTGTTGTTGGTGAGCGGACATTTTGGTAATTGGGAAGTGGTCGCGCCGGTACTTGCGGAAAAACAATATTCAACCTGGATGTATGTCGGACAGCAGTCTAATCCGCTCGTGGATGAACACCACAATCAGGTTCGTCAAAAATTAAACATTCAAACCATTGGCAAGGGAAAAGCCGCGGCGTTGCAGATTGGGCGTGTTCTGAATCATAAAAATATTTTGTGCATGCTGGTGGATCAGAATGATCGTAAATCGTCACTGTTTGTTGATTTTTTCGGAAGAAAAGCCTCCATGAGCAAGGGTGTCGCGTCTTTTTATTTGATGAAACGTTCCCCGATAGTGCTGGTCACCTGTCCTTACGTGGGAGACAAGGTATTGATTAAATTTGAGAGAATTTACTGTGACTTGACAGGCAACCGGGAACGGGACACGCAGTTGATCGCACAGGCAGTGACGGACAGGTTGGAAGATGTGATTCGTGAATATCCGGATCAGTATTTCTGGATGCACCGGCGTTGGCGCACCCGACCTCAGGATGATCCTGTTTCCCTCTATTGATCTGTTTCAGAACTTTGGCCGGTCATTTTTTTTTGGTCTGGCCGAAAGATTGGTTGTCCTTCATATTTTTTTCTATTGTCTCTCCCGTGTTTAAGCGTTTCCCCGTCATGATGATCTTTGTGAAATTTTGAAACAGCCACGCGCTGTGAATGATAAATGCCGGTATGACCACTGAAATAATAGGCCGTGAAACAGGCAACCGCATAGTAAATGACATTTTCAGCGCCAAAAAGTTCGATGCCCATCATGGTGCAAGCCAGCGGCGTATTGGTGGCTCCCGCGAAAACAGCGATAAACCCCAGTCCCGCGAACAGATCAACAGGAACGCCTGTCAAGGTTGCGATCGCATTGCCCAATGTTGCGCCGATAAAAAATAAAGGCGTGACTTCTCCCCCTTTAAAGCCTGTGCCCAGAGTGATTGCCGTCAGCAACAACTTCCAGAACCAACTGAAATAGTCAGCGCCACCCTTGGAAAAAGCAGATACAATACTGATTCCGTCAGGGGATGAGGAATGGACTCCGAGTCCAAGATAATCAAACGTGTCTAACAAATAGCTGATGCCGATCACCAAAACAGCGCCGACAACCGGAATGAGCCATTTTTTGGGGATGAACTGATGGCTTTTGGCTTTTATCCCATGCGAGAGTTCCGCAAACAAAAAACTGGCCAGACCAAAAAAAATCCCTGCGACAAGGACTTTCAGCAACAGCAACACATCAAAAGAAACAAATGGAAGTGCACCCGGGTTTTTTCCTGAAAACGCGATGGAATAATGGGTATGTCCCACTTGACAGGCCGTACAGACAATATCCGCAATGATGCTGGCCATTAAGCAAGGTGCAAGTGCGTCATATTTGATTCTGCCAATGGCCAGCACTTCCAGCGCAAAAATCGCTCCTGTCACAGGAGTTCCAAAGACGGCGCCAAAACCTGCCGCCATTCCGCACATCAATAGAATTCTTTGATTTTCATGTCTTAATTTGAACTTGGTGGCCACAAACGCCGCCACACTTCCACCCATTTGCACAGCGGTTCCCTCTCTTCCCGCGGAGCCGCCGAATAAATGGGTAATCACCGTGGTGATCAGCACCAGCGGGGCCATCCGAAACGGAATACCGCCACCGGGCTTGTGTATTTCATCCATGATGAGGTTATTGCCGGCTTCAGCGTTTTTACCAAAAAAACTGTATAGCCAGGAAATGAAAATTCCAGCAAGAGGCAGAAGAAAGATAAGCCACATGTTTTCCCAACGAGTGTGGGTGGCCCATTCCAGCATTTTTAAAAACAGCGCGACAAATAATCCGACAGCAATCGCTACGGGTAAAACAAGCAGTGTCCAGCGAATCAGATGTGATGCGATACGAAATTGTTCGAATGAATATTTTGATTTAGGCATTCTGGAATGTTCTTGAAGGATTGGAGCATCTTTCATTGGCTCAAGATTTCTCGCGCTGGTTGAGATGACACTTCTGTTGAATTAAGGAATGGCAAAAAAATAAGTTGTAAAAGTGCGCTCGTGCCCTACGTTCCGTGGGGCACGTTATTCCTCAGGCTCTGCTCTGCTTCGCATCCACCGGAGGTGGGTCATGGAACGGTTACGAACGGGACGTTCGTAACCAGAAAGTTTTCCATTTCTTCAGGGTTTCTCGCTGAATCAGACCAGTCTCATGCCAAACTGGGAGGCACTGCCCAATTCATCTTCAATTTCCAGCAGACGGTTGTATTTGGCGGTACGCTCACCACGTGAGGTAGAGCCTGTTTTAATTTGCCCACCACCCATGGCAACCGCAAAATCTGCGATAAACGTATCTTCTGTTTCACCGCTTCGGTGTGAAATGATATAGCTCCAACCAACTTCCCGGCACATCTGGATGGTGGCGATGGTTTCTGAAACAGAGCCAATCTGGTTGACTTTGATCAACACGGAATTGGCGGCTTTTTTCTGAATACCTTTTTTGACAAAGTCAGTGTTGGTCACAAACAGGTCATCACCGACGATCTGCACTTTTTCTCCAATAGCGGCCGTCAAACCAGTGAAGCCATCCCAGTCATGCTCACTCAAGGGATCTTCAATGGAGATGATTGGGTATTTGGAACACCAGTTTTGATAAAGTTCCATCATTTCTTTGGTGCTCTTTTTGCCCTGACCGGATTTTTTCAAATTATAGCCACCATCGCTTTTCTCATAAAATTCACTGGAGGCGGCATCCAGGGCGATGGCAATGTCTTTGCCGGGTTTGTAGCCAGCTTTTTTGATGGCTTCAATGATCAGTTCGCAGGCTTCCTCATTGCTTTTGAGACTTGGAGCGAATCCGCCTTCGTCACCAACTCCGGTGGAATATCCGTTCTTTTTCAGAATGGCCTTCAAATTATGGAATGTTTCCGCGCCATAGCGTAGCGCTTCACGGAAATTAGGCGCGCCAACCGGCATAACCATGTATTCCTGAAGGTCCACGCTACTGTCGGCATGTGATCCTCCATTCAGAATATTCATCATAGGCACAGGCAGACGACTGGCTCCGGCACCGCCAAGATAGGCATACAATGGCAGATTGACTGCTTTTGCGCCAGCACAGGCAACGGCCATGGACACCCCCAGAATCGCGTTTGCGCCCAGGTTTTTCTTGAACGGGGTTCCATCCATATCAAGCATGACTTTGTCAATCTCGCCTTGATGTGTGACATCCATACCGGTCAATTTGGGACCAATGGTTTTGTTGATATTTTCCACGGCTTTCAAAACACCTTTGCCCAAATATCTTTTTTTGTCGCCATCCCGTAATTCCAGTGCCTCATTTTCTCCTGTGGAGGCTCCTGAGGGGACCGATGCGGATGCGGAAACACCATCATCCAGAGTCACCTTGACCCTGACAGTCGGGTTGCCACGGGAATCCATAATTTCAATGGCTGATACTGTTTGAATTTTTCTGCTCATGTTGCTCCTCCAATTTTTATGTGAACTAAAAATTAACATGCCTGTTGCTGATTTAACAGCCTCTGCTTCATTCAAAAGTGAGGCTCGATGTATACATTTAGCAAACCCACCCCTCCAATGGAAAGTGGAAAATGCGAAAATAAATAAATCAACTCACATTTTCCCATATTCATAACGGGTGTGGACCTCGGTCTGGCTGATGCTGGCAGGAGCCACATATTGAACAGGGGGTTCGCCTTTTTGTGGAAAAATTCCGCAGGTTTCATAATCCTTGCTGCCATTTATTTCAGGAGGATAAGGCAGACCGCCACCAAACGTTTCGAGCAGACCGCGGATCACACTGCGGTTGTTGATGATGTTCCAGACACTGCTGATGCCTTCATTGACTTTAATGATGCCTGAAAAACGTTTGCCGTCATGGATCAGCCGATCCACTTCAAGCGAACCTGTCAGTGCGTTGCCTACGATTTCAGGATAGTAGGTGCCGGCTCCGCAGAAGGCTTCACGGTGCTCATAGTGGTGAACGTAATCTCCATAAAACAGATCGCCGGTGATTGCGATGTTTTCCATAGCACTGAATTCTTCATCCTTTCCCGGTTTGGGCTCGTTGGGATACTGATCGGTCAACACCTGGTGATCTTTGACACCCAGACCGCAAACCAGCGCGGGAATTGCCGTCCTCCAGCCGAAATTACGGATTACATTTTTCAGGCTTTCGCCGGTTTCCACATTCAGAATTTTTCCGAGTCGTTCAGGCCCTACTCCGGTGTAATATCGGCATTGGCCATTACGTTCCCGGCCATCGCCAATCCCTGTGCCAAAATGAATCAGGCTGGCCATGGCCCGAGCCTCCAGATTGTTGGCAATGTAGGCCAACGAACGGTAAATCGCATGGATGCTGGTGGTGTTGATCAACTTGGCTGTCACTTCGCCGGGAAGCAGATTCACAAGCTGGGTCAAGGCGTGAATATCCCGTTGGGCATTCATGATGCGGAGGGTTTTTTCAGTATTTCGCACATCGCCCACAATGATGGAAACCGGCCGGGCGTTATCCAGTCCCAGCAGAAATGTTCCCAGACGGGGAGTCGGGTTGTTGCCGTCACGAACCTGACCATCGCAGGGATGAAAATATTTTTCCGGAGGTATGGCGGTGGTGATGGTGGTGTCAAATTCCTGCTTGATTCCGCAGTATGTGACGCCGTTGACCAGTAAATTGATTCGATTCTGTTCATTCAATGGACGTGGCGTCACACCATCAGACTGGTACCCCAGCAGATTGATGGTATCCGCGATGATCGACATATCGCCCACCGTCTTGGTGTAACTGCCTTTTTGAACCGAAGACCCCACCTGATTGAGTAATACCACCAGATTGTCTACATGATCGACTCCATTCAACACCACCACCATGAGATCAATGTTATACAACCGATGAATGAGATCGACCAGATACTGCAACCGTTCCACTTTTCGCACCAAAATCGACACATTGGAAATTTTACTGGAATCCAGTTTGTTGATCAGGGCGATGACACGATCCACGGACGACGCATTGGCGGAAAGCGTGTTGATGAACACGATCAGGCGACCGAAGGGATCCTGTTGTCCGGTATCATTCAGATTCAGATAAGGATTTTCAGGATTGCTCGGAAACACGCCTTTCATCAGATTCACCAACCGTTGAGTGCCGCTGAGTTTTTCCGCGTTCTGATCCAGACCATTGATCAGTGCCGCCACGGTGACAGCACCGGAATCGGTGTTATGCAATTCATTGATCAGCCGGACCATGTGATTCTGGATGGTCAGTTCTGGTGCTTCATCAATTTTGTTCAGAATATCCAGCAGTTTTTCCATGCCGGTCGGTTGTGTTTCACGTGATAAATGGTTGAGCAGTACCACAATATCCGACGCACCGGACGCGCCATTGATGAGATCTGAAAACACCCTGATTTTGCGGACATCACGAATCAGCAGGACCAACCCCGGAAACTGTTTGAAATCCAGATCATTGATCAGTGTCACCACGTTGTCAGAGCCTTTGCCTGAAATTTCTCTGAGCAGGGTCGTCAATCGGCCGAAATGGTCCTCACGGGAAGTATCATCCGGTGCGTTGTATGGAGTTTCTGTGCTTTGCTGTCCAAGACCTTCGAGCAAAAGCATCAATCGGTTGACACCATTCTGTTCAGGATTTTTGCTGTAGCGCAGACCATTGATAATTCGAGCGACATTTTCAGGACCACGGGACGTGTTATTGGCGGAAAGATCATTCACCAGCCGGACAATATGGTTGCGAATCGTGAGTGCTTTGTGAGCGTTTACCTGCGCTAATATATCTTTGAGTTTTTCACAACCGGAGGGCTGACTTTTCTCGTCGAGATGATTGATCAGGGAACTGACTCGACTCGCATCTTCAATGCCGTCAATGAATTCTGTCAGTGCTTTCGAATTGCCCAGACTGTTGACCAGATAGCTCAGACATGCCAATTTATCGGAATGGATGTTGTTGAGCAGACCATGGACGTTTTGAGATCCCCGCTGAGACAATCCTCCCAGTAAATCCGTGAGTTTCGCAAATTCCTGACTGTTTCGACCTGCTTTCTGTTCATGGCTCATTTCAGCCAACAGTTTGACCACCTGATTTTCTCCATCCGGCCGGATGCCATTGATGACCGATGCCACATTGCGGGCACCGTTTTCACCACGGGACAACTGATTGATAAAACGCACCAGTGCCCCTTTGATGGTCAAACCCGGATCATGAGCCACAGTTTCCAGCGTGATCCGAAGTTTGTCACAACCGGAGGGATTTCCCTGAAGATCCAGATGATTGATGAGTTCCGCCACTGTCGCGGCATCATCCAATCCGTTGATCAGGTCGGTGAGGTAACCGATTTGTTCCATATTGGCGATCAGTCCTGACAAACATCCCAGTTGTGGCGCTTTGATCACATTCAGCAGAGTGACCACATTCCGGGAACCGGCAGAGTCAATGGTATTGATGAGCGTCAGCAAGCGGCCAAAACGATCGGATTTTGCAGTCTCGTTCGGTTTTCGGTAGGGATGATCCATATCGTTTTCATGCAGAATTGACATGAGTTTGGCCATTCTCAGCACGGCACTCTGGTCCAACGTATTCCCCTGATGGCTCAAACCATTGAGAATCCGGGCAACGTTTTCCGCACCGGAAGAGTCTCTGGAAAGTTCATTGATCAACCGGACCAGATGGGTTTCCACCGACAAGTCCGGATCATGATCCAGCGCGGCAATCAGGGTCAGTACATTCCTGGTGCCGGGGGCGGGCGTTTTTGAGTCCAGATGATTGAGCAGTGTGACCATTTGTTGAGGCGAATTCAAACGGTTGATCAGACCTGTCAGCAGGGAAATTTTGGGAACATCCCGCACCAGCATGACCAAGGCCGGAATCTGCTCTGATTTTACATCGTTGATCAGGGAACTGATATTGGCCGTGCCATGATCTGACACGGCATTGATTAGGGTGGTCAATCGGCCGAAATGGTCGGTGGTTCCAGTATCTTCCGGATGATTGTAGGGGTGTGTCAAATCCTGACGGGACACCCCGGCGAGAATCTGGGTCAGGTTGGCAATACTGCCGGAACGGGTATGCAGATCATTGAGCAGATTGGCCACATTTCTTGCGCCCTGACTGCCTGACGAAAGATCGTTCACCAGCCGAACCAAATGTCCGATTGTCAAATCCGGATGCTGATCGATCTGATGGATCACCTGTGTGAGTGTATCCACCGCATTGGGTTTGCCACCCAGATCAAGCGCGTTGAGCAGAGTCACCACGTGTTCCGGTTCACGGATACCATTGACCAGATCGGCGACATTCCGGATCTGATACACACTGCCGATCAACTGGATGAGCGCGGAGATCTGGGCCGGATCGGTCTGATTGAGCAACACCACCGTGTTGCGGGTGCCTGAACCTGAAATGGCGTTGATAAATGCGGTCAACCGGCCAAACGCATCGGATTGATGGGTATCGAGGGCGTTTTTATAGGGATGTTCCGGATCTTGTGTGGACAAGCCTTTGAGCAGAGACACCAGTTGATACAAGCCGCCGGTATGGTTTTCTTTAAATTCCAGCCCATTGATGATTTGAGCTACATTGGCCGCACTGGTTCCATGAGACAGATCGTCGATCAGACGGATCAGATGGCTTTGAACAGACAGAATTTCCTCTCTGGAAATCTGATTGATGAGTTCCGCCATTTTCAGTGCGCCCGTCGGCGAATTCCGATGGTCCAGATGCTTCAGAATGACCAGCATTTGCTGAACATTGCGTACCTGATTGATCAGGATGACCAGATTTTGTGGATCCTCCACTTCATTGATCAGGGTGATCAGCGATGCTAATCCATCCTTTGAGTTTTGAGCATTGGTTTGAATTTTTTCCAGAATCATCGACAGGTTTTCAATGTTTTCCACATAACCAATGATTCCCGCCAGTTTATCCATGTCCTTCACTTCATTCAACAAACGCATGAGATTCGCCTGCTTCTGCGGAGTGTCAAACGTTTGATTCAGCAACACAGACAACCGCCCGGGACCCTTCAGACGATTGATCAGCATGGCAAGTCGAACAGTGGCTGTTTGATCGTTGTTGTCTTTGATTTCCTGTAACACTGTGACCACTGATTTCGTTTGCTCAATATAGTTCAGGACTTCCACAATGGCCTGGGTATTTTCCACATGATTCAGCAGGTAAACAATACGATCCAGATAATCTTTTTCTTCTGCCGACAGTTTTCCGGGATCCGCTTTGCCAAGGTTGACATCCAGCATGTCGGTGATTCGACTGAATTCTGTCACATTATCCACGATTGAAGCAATGGTTTGAAAGGTCTGAATCCGGGCCAGCACATATCCCAGTTTGATCAGATACCGCTGTTCTTCTGGTGAAATTTCAGCAATGCCGGGAGTTTTTTTATAATTGACCAGATTGACCGCTCGGCGAGGATCATGAATGTCATCAATCAGATGGGCGATGATGGCAATATGGTTGAAATCATTCAGCGTACAGGCACTGTACCACTGTTTTTCCGGAATCTGGAACCGGGGTTTTCCCTGTGGGGTTTCCAGTTGGTTGCATCCGGATTCCTTGATGGCATACAACAGTGATAAGATTCGGTCGCCGCCGGATTCGAGCGAAAAATCAATCAGCACATTCATGTCCATATCCCTGAGCAGATAGGCCAGGTCCAAGGACTCAAGTCCGGGATGCTCGCGATTTTCAGGGCTGTTCATCAGCACATTCAATTCCTGTGGCAACTGCATGGTGAACTGGGCAATCAAGGAACGGTCTGAATCGGATAGTTTTTCACCCTTGTAAAAATAATAGTTGACGAGGATCAATCCGAAAACAGATACGGCCGCGGCTATTGCCAGAAAAACCCTGAATTGCAGCAGATGTTTGAACGACTGCTGCTGTTTCTTCAGACTGAAAGTGATCAATATCAGTCCTGTGACTAGGGCGATCAGGGTTAAAATGATTTCAATAATGATTTTTATCTTCATGGTTGCCCCCATTGACTTCGAGAATGATCAATCAAAATCCTGTTAAGATCGGTACACTTGTGCTGATAAGTGTTTTACACAAAAACGATTATCGTCAAATTCGATGTCGTAAAATGTCCCGATGACATAATCCTTCAGGAAGATCAAGGTCTCTTCATTGAAAGACAATTTACACAACATCCCGGACTGTTAGCGACATGACCGCTTCCTATTTTTAAATTATTGGTACAACTGTACTAACAGTTATTTAATTGCTGTCAAAACTCTCATTAAACAAAACAGGTTTCAACTACAGACCAAGGAGGCAATATGCGGAAATGGGGGATCACCACCATCTGGTTCATCGTCATGATCATCAGTCTTGTTGGCTGCCAAAAACGGCCGGAACGTACCTTCAAGGTTTCAACCAGTTATTATGACCACAAGGAACAGGAAAGTCATCAGACTGATACTGATATGGACGCGTTGCTCCAGGGGATCGGTCAGTACAAGTTTGACGCGCTGGTAGCCGGATTGGGGGAAGCCAATCTGCAACGAATGGTGTATGAAGCGGGACACAGCAATATTATTGATTTGATCAATCAGATTGGTGATCCGCAGAAACTGGTATCATTGATGTCCGGTGACAATGCGTTGAGCGTTACTGAAGTGCTGACACTGCTGAACGCTACCGATGAAATGATCCGCGTGGAAAATCCGCCATCTCAGGATACCATCGGCAAAATCGCAAATGTCATCAATAATGTGCATGACATGAACTCCCTCAAAGACATTGTGCATGGAATGTTGCCGTATCAGGACCTGACCGGAATTGAACGTCTGAGTCTGGTGATCGCACTGGTTGATGAACAAGTGAACACCATGCCGAACCTGTTGAATGACGTCGCAGGCACCTCCGCAGGAAAAGCCAAACTGCTTAGAATTTTGAATGAAGTGGAAGAACTGAAAAAACTCACCACTTTCATCAACAACCTGCTTGCACTGAGCAATGCCACCAACCTGATCAATTCAGTAGACTCAGCCGGAATGGAGGCTTTGATCACTACGGTTCGATTGACCGCAAATTCAGAGATGATCGCCACCCTGGTTAATTTGCTGGATGTGCAGGGTGTGGTCAGCAATGACGAGGATTTTGAAGGAACCGCCAGCCAGACCTGGGCTGTCTCATCAACTGGTGGGCACATGTGGGTTATCGACAATCAGCAGGCCAGCGGCGGACAGAACAGCGCAGGCACACCGGAAGGCATGGCACACAATGAAGTGCTGAGTGCCGAGATGTTCAGTCACATCATTACCGCTGGCACTATGAATTTTCATTACAAAGTCAGCACGGAGTCTGGTCATGACTATCTGAAATTTTATATTGATGATGTGCTTCAGGGAAAAATTTCCGGCGAAACAGGCTGGAGTCAATCACCAGACTATTATGTGGAAGCAGGTGTTCATCGTTTTCGCTGGGAATATGAAAAAGACGCCTCTGGAAGCGCAGGACAGGACCGAATATGGCTGGACAACATTGTTCTGCCCGGAGACAAGGGAACACTGCGTACTCCCTACGAAAAAGTCGCGATTTTGCTGAATCAGCTTAAACCACAGATTCCTGACGCGATACCCCGGATTATTAATGGTCTTACACCAGCCGGAATGGTCACACTCACCCGTTTGCTCAATGGCATTGAATATCCTCAGGACATTCAGGCGGAACCCCGTTTGGTCAGCATTGTCAATGGCATTCAGGCCATTCCCACCATCATTGAACTGCTGAACGGCATCAATGACAATGGTGCGGTTCAACTGCTGAGTCTGGCGAACTACATTGACAACACCACCGGGATTGTTGACTTGATCAATGGACTGGCGGCTCAGGGAAGCGGGCGCAAGGCCTATGATCTGATCAACGCCGTGAATTCAACCGGTGTGTTTCAATTTGTCCGTGTGCTGGATGTGGTGGAACCCGCCGACATTGTGACCATCGCTGATGGCATTTTTCAAACGTCTCATCTGGCAGAAATTCTGAACAACCTCTATCTCAATGGACAGAAAATCTCTCAGGAAAATCAAACCAGCGGTTATACCGGTGGACACAAAGTGACGGATGCCATTATGGGGATTAAAGCTGACGCAAATCTTTCCATTGGTTACCATCTGGTCCGACTCATCAACGATATCGCGGTCAGCGGAACTCATGGAGCAAAAAACGTGGCGGATATTATCAACGGGATGGAACCTCCCACCACCGCATCACCGGAATATGGCATCACCAAGATGGTCAAGATACTGTCCGGGATGTCAGCACACGATGAAACGTATCTTTATAAAAATCCGACGGATTCGGGGTATTCAGACAAGTTTGGCCGATTGACCACCTTGATCAACAGCATCTCTGAATCTGGAGCCAGTAGCGTTGTCAAAATCATTAATGGAATGGAGGTTGCTCATTTGACGGCATTGACCCAGCTTGTGTCCGATATCAGCCAGATCCGCCAGATTTCGGAACTGATCAATCAGGTCGATGACGCGGAAAATATCGCCGTGATTTTCAATAATCTGGATCAACAGATCGATCCAAACGGTGTCACAAAACTGAAAGATGTGATCCATCTGGTCGATGGTAACACGCAACTGGAGATCCAGCATCTGGCCCGCTTGATCAATGACCTGGCCGCACAAGGTGGAAACAATGGAGCGAGCAATGTGGCTCGCATCATCAATGGATTGACACCTGTCAGTGTCTCTACACAGGAAACCGGCATTATCCGGGTTGTGTTGATCATGCAACACTTATACGCCCAGGATTCAGGGAACATTTATACCAGTCCGGATCAAACTGGCACCAGCGATCAGTTTGGCCGCCTGACAACATTAATAAACGCTATCTCCGCGAATGGAACCGATAATGTGGTGATTCTGCTGAATAATCTTTCCAACCAGAAAATTCAGGATCTGGGCTATTTGCTGACGCACACAGGCCGCATTCGCTATGTTTCTGATCTGGTGAACCGCATGATCAATGTCCAGTTGCTGACCGTGATTCTGAATGGAGTGAACAGCATTGGTTCGTTGACCCAGATTGTGAATGATATTGGCGGCTCCACCATTTCTGGAAGTGTGGTCAACGCCAAAGCAGTGGGTGATATGACCATTCTGGCGGATACCATCAATCTGCTGGGATATCAGGCCGATCGGGTCACACCTCGATCCCCCACAGAACAGCAACGGATCAACACCTTGATCAACGGCATCAATTCCTGCGGCGTCGGGCCGGCCAATAGCAGTCAGTCTGAAACGCTGTATGATCTGGATTCACCCTGGAGTCATTTGCGGGCGGAAGGACAGTCCTATTGCCGTGAATACGCCAATTATGGTTCTGTCAAACGGCTCAGTTCCCTGTTGCTGGGACTCAACTCGGCAGTGCCGTTGTCTCCGCTGGTGGGTGATGTGACTGACACCATGAAAACCGTCAAAGTAGTCAATGGTATTAGGGATATTCAGCAGTTGATCAATCTGGTGAATTATCTGCCGGGACAGGTGCTGAGCACATTTTTGAACACCATCGACTCCAGTGACGCGGTGGTTTACGGATCTGTTGTATTTCTGCTCAACCGTCTGAACGCCCAGGAACTTGCGGCCTTGCTTCATTATGGCACAGGACTTCCCGGAGACAGTTCATGCAGTTATTTCACGGGTGTCGGACCACAACGTTTAGGCACTCTATTATCCGCTGAAACAGGGCCACGACTGAATAATCTGCTGAACAAATTCGGGGTACGCCATGCGATTGCCGCCGTGGATTGTGGTTTGGCAACCCCCAATGCCGGAACGCCCCAGGATTTTGACAACCGTCACAGTGGCGGCGGACGCAATATCAGCCTGGGTCGGACTGAAGAATTGCGGATTGACAGCGCACCCAGATATCCGGGAGGAACAGGCGCAGGCTATATCCATACGTATCGTGCCAGTGAAAGTGCCTGCAAAAATTTTTATTCTGAAAAAGCGGCACTTACAGGTTGGTTGTTCCTGTGTCCCAACAAGAGTCAGGAAATCGACAAGATCATCTGGGAAAGCTATAGTTTCTGTCTGGTGGTAAAGGCTGGTCCCGGTTTGGCCGCAGTGTGGGATATTGTCAACGGAGAAGGTTTTGTGGGAACCCTTGTGGATAAATATGGTGCCGCCAGCATTCCATCTCCGACAAATAAAAATCCTTCCAGTTGCCAGGTGAATCCCGCGTTTGACAACCCTGTGCATTGATCGCCCTTGAAAACATCAGCCTGAGGACACAATTGTCCGAGGGCTGAGGTGGTCATGATTCGGCAAACACTGAATCTATTCAATGGAAAATTCAACCGAACTCCTCCATTTTTCTCTTGTGGAATCAATGGGAATTCTCTATTCCTGACCAAATTAAAGTAACAATTTATTTTGGGTTGAGCATGTTCCTGTCCAGAGATCTGACATCTGTTTTTCAGCAAAGCCGAAAGATGTTTCCCGCTGTTTTGATTACCGGACCTCGTCAGTCTGGCAAAACGACTTTTTTAAAAGAAGAAACAGCGGCAACCTATTGCAGTTTTGATGATCCCTTGAGTCGCGATTTCGCAAAGCAGGATCCCCATGCTTTTCTGGATCAGTTTCAGGGAAAACCGGTAATTCTGGATGAAATTCAGTATTCTCCTTCTATTTTGCCGTATCTGAAAATGCGGATTGACCAGGATCGAACTCCGGGCCAGTGGTTGATGACCGGCTCTCAGCAATTTCATCTGATGAGCAATATCTCGGAATCCTTGGCCGGACGGGTGGCCATTCTGGAATTGCCGCCATTCAGTCTTCATGAAGTGAAGGAACAAAAAATTTCCCTCTCAAAATTATTGTGGAACGGATTTTATCCGGAGCTTGTCTGTTTTCCGGAAAAACGTGAACTCTGGGTAAAATCCTACATCCAGACCTATCTGGAACGAGATGTCCGCCAAATAGAGGAAATCCGGAATTTTCGTGGATTTGAACTATTTGTTCAACTCTGTGCGGCGCATCACTCTCAGGAATTCCATCCAGCGACGCTGGCCAGTCAGTGTGGTGTTTCACAACCGACGATCAAATCATGGAGCAAGGTTCTGGAAATGAGCTATCTGGCTTTGCTACTGCAACCCTATTTCAATAATTTTGGAAAGCGAATCATCAAGGCGCCCAAATTCTATTTCAGTGATCCCGCTCTCGTTGCCTGGATGACACGTCAACCCTCTCAAGACGCACTTCTAGTGGGGAATATGGGCGGAGCTTTATTTGAAGGGATGATCATTTCAGAAGCGTGGAAGATTTTTTTGAGTCTTGGCAAAAAACCATCCCTTTACTTTTGGCGTTCTCAAGGAGGCCTGGAAGTGGATTTGCTGATTCACGCACAAGGAACACTCTATCCGGTTGAAATCAAATTGACTTCCACCCCCACTGCCAATCATGTGATCCCTCTGAACCAATTCAAGCAGATCGCAGAGGAAATATCCTCGCCACAAGGTATTCTGGTGTGCAATGTAGACCGGGAACAGGCTTTGCCGGGAAACAACAAGGCATTGCCCTGGTGGATGTTCTCTGAATGGATGAACGAATTGCTCTCGTAGCGCCCCCCGATTTCCTCTCAGCCAGTACTCTGCTTGATCCCCGCAAAATTACAGACTCCATCATTAAGCAGAATTTTCGCTTGAGTTCGTTAAAATCTCATGCCACTGTTTTTTGCGTTTTCATCCAACTGTAAATTCTGCTTTCAGGGGAGTCCATCCATGATTTCAATCATCAACGTATTGCTGTTTGCCGGTGCCGGATTGCTTGCGGTATCTCTTTATCAACTCAAACTGCGTCAGTCCCGGCAGATGGAAGCGTTGTTTTCCGACATACGGGAACTCCAGCAAAGTCTGAAAATGGAGTTGTCGCCATCAGAGGGCAACGGTAGCCGTAAACCGGGGGTTTTCCTGTCCATCAAAATTCGCGATCCTCTGGGGGTTGCCCGAAAAGAATCAAAACTGGCACCTCTCGTAGCGGATATTGCTCCGGGCATTGTGACTAGGGAAGTGTATAAACAAGTAAGAAAAGAATCGCTTCAAATGCTGGCACAGCGGGGTGTTGAAGCGGATGTCGATATTGTCATTCAGTAATAAAGGGGAGACGACACATGGAATTTATATTATTGGGGGGATTGGCCGGGTTGGTGGCTGTAATGTCCCGAATGGTTCATCAATGGCATTATCAACTGACACAGTTGCAGGAACTCCGGCGGCAAACACGGACCATGCTGGAGATTCGTAAAAGTGATGAATTTAAAAAAATGGAATTCAAAGAAAAGCAGGAACTTGCTGAACGTGCGATAGAGACAGGAACCACTACAGTTGAATCAATCCACCAGATCATCTCAGGGTTGACCTTTGGTATTCTCGAAAGCATTCCGGCAACCAGCCTCACCTCCCGGTTAGTCCGTGAAATTCATGACAAAACTGCTGGAACCATTTATTCCACCATCCGAACGGTAAATCGCCAGATCGGAGAATTGGCCAATGATATGGTGGGGGCCGCCAATACCAGCACTTCAACTGAAGCCTCCGAAAATTAGGAGTCCCGCCCAAGTTTGACGGGCACGTAGTCCCGTCCTACCGTAGAACTGAACAGCCATGGAGTCCCGCCACTCTAAAAAATCTGCCTGATTCTTCAAGGTCAGGCAGAAATCATTTCAGTCTTTCAAACAATTTCTGATCAGTTGCCCGACCTTGCTCATTTCACCTTCCGGATAAGGTTTTCTGTTTTTAAAGCTATAATAGGAACTGTTGACAGCCCGGGGAATGATATGAAAATGAACATGGGGCACTTCCTGTCCTGCATGCGGCCCATTGTTCAATATAATATTGTAATCCAGACCGCCCATTGCCCGGCTGACAGCGCGCGCGGTTGTTTGCAGAGTCAGCATCAGTGCCGTCACTTCTTCTGTGGAAAGTTGTTCCAGTTTCATGACTTCATGTTTGGGAACAACCAGTGTGTGTCCATGAAAACAGGGAAGAATATCCAGAAACGCAATTTCACTTTCGGTCTCCAGAATTTTTTCACAAGGAATTTCCTTGTTGATAATTCGGGTAAAAATTGAGGGCATAAATTTCCTTTATCCTGAGATCTGTTAGAAAATGGAATGCCGTCCGGCATGGCATAAAACGATTGAAACCCTATCATGATTGCGTTGTCGCTGTCGAGGCGTTTATCCATGGTGGTTGCGCAAAATCAGGAGTGCAACACGCTCAGCAACGGGCTGGATTTTTGAGGCAACAATTCAGGCAAAATCTGCACAAGATAGTTTTTCAGCAGGGGAGGGAGTTCTACAGAAAAAGTGTGACGTGCTGACAGCAGACATAAAAAAAACAGATGACGGCATTGCTGAAGCTGGTTGGAAGTCAGCATGTAATAAGGGATTTTTCCAATGTAGATGACAGCGGAATGGGGTGATAAAACCCTGCCTTGAAACAAGATCTTGAAAAACCCGCAGGAACGGGTTTTGTTTTTTTTATGTTTGGGCTGGTCATAATCAAAATGCGCAATTCCCATCTGGATCACAAAGCTCAAACCTTGTTGAACGTTCAAGGGACGTGGGCCTTCAGAAACCAGGGTGATGGGAAACGTTGTGCGGCTTTTCAGCATCAGACTCCATTCCCGTTCCCGTTCAATCTGCCCCTGAATCTGCCACTGATCTTCAATTTTGGCCCATAAGGGAATGGTTTCTTTTTTTCCCGGAAAAGGATTCTGACTGGTGGTGTATTCCAGCAGACGAGTCACATAATCCGTGAAATCATTCAACACCATGGGGCTGGAGCCAAACATTCCCTCAAAAAAAGATTCCATGTCGGAAATATAGTCTTCACTTTTTGACCTGAAATAAGGAGAAGAGCATTCCTTAACCCAACTGAAATGTTTGGATATTCCTAAAATATGCCGGGCATAACTGAAACACAGCCACTCAAAGGGGGATCGTTCCATCTCGATTTCGGGGCCCTGCTCCAGAACAGTGGGTTGAGGCGGTGTTTCCTTCAGCGTCGGTACACCCGGTGTGTCATAAAATGCCACCACTTTCAGAATGGTGCTGTCATCGGAATCCATATCCTGATTGGCTTCGACCTGTGAGTCATCTTCCATGAGGCGCAAAGGTGGGGCATCTTCAGTCAGCCGGTCATTGCCTTCAAAACGTCGTGTCATTTCTCTGGCCAAACGCTCAAGGGTACGAAAATCCTGCCGGGACAACAGGTGGTCCAGTGGGCGCCGTTCCGCGTCTGGTTCTGGTATCAGTTTGATGCGAGAGCGAATCCAGGATTCAATTTCCGGATCACAGGCACAATGAATGAGCTTGGAAAAAAAATAACGGTTTCTCAGAATAAGGTAGGAAAAATAGGCTGGTGAAAACAGCAATCCCAGCCGATCTCTGAAAAACCGTCGGGCCTGTTCCTGATTCAGTTGGGCAATGTTGGAGTCAATGGCCCACAACATGGTGCTTTGATTGTGCAGATCCTGCTGACTGCAATGAAATGCCCGACAGATAGCATGTTCGACCATTTCTCGATATTGCTCAAGTTCCTGCGATTCTCGCGGCGTCAGGATCACTTTTCTAAGCAGAGGAATTGCGGAGAGGGAACTGAAACTTTTATGCACACCCGTGCGAATGCCCTCCACGATTCCCTGGGAGGGGTCATGGTTGCTGATCAGTTTCAACGTATCTTCCACATGATACAGTTGCAGGCCATGAATGACCGCTTTCTGAAACTGACGGGGCATGGGATGCTGCCGTCGCGCAAGCATGGGACGGAGCAGATGTTCCGTGCTTTGGGATAGTTTGTAACGGAACTGCTGCACAAACCCCGATGAGTATTGAGCCAGTTCCTGATCAATATCCTGTATCTGTCCGGTTATCTGCTCAAATTCCACAAGGCGTCTATTCCGTCAACGGTTAAATTTCTGCATGAGTTGGACCAGATCCGACTGAAAATCTCCTGACACCGGGGCCGGTGCTTTCTCTGCCTTGGGCTTGCCTGTTTTTTTGCCGGCGGCATTGCCTCCAGGCTTCATGCTCAGAGAAATTCGATGTCGTTCCACATCAACCTCTTTAACATACACGACCACTTTCTGCCCGACAGAACAGGCTTCAAGCGGATTTGCGATAAAACGGTCTGACATCTCTGAAATATGGATCAGGCCATCCTGATGAACGCCCACATCCACAAACGCACCGAAATGAGTGACATTGGTGACGACTCCGTTCAGTTTCATCCCCGGATGAAGATCCGTCATTTCCTGAATATTTTCATTGAACTGGATTGTTTCGTGATCCGTTCGGGGGTCTCTTCCGGGTTTTCTCAATTCTTCCAGAATATCTTTCAGGGTAAAAGCACCGACACTGGCATCAATATATTTTTCAACTGGAATATTGTTGATCACCGAAACATTGCCAATCAACTGATCTACAGAAATATGATGATCGCTGGCAATTTTTTCAACCACGCCATAACGTTCAGGGTGAACCGATGAACGGTCCAGCACATGGTCCCCATCCGCGATTTTTAAAAATCCCGCAGACTGTTCAAATGTTTTGGGGCCGAAACCGGTGACTTTGCGGATCTGTTCCCGACTCCGGAAGGGGCCATTCTGGTCTCTAAAATCCACAATGCGCTGAGCCAGCGTTTTGGAAATACCCGAAACATAACTGAGCAATGCCATAGATGCGCGGTTCAAGTCAACTCCAACGTAATTCACGCAGGATTCCACACAGCGATCCAGCGATTGTTTGAGCCGGGTCTGGTTGACATCATGCTGGTATTGTCCGACACCAATCGATTTCGGGTCAATTTTAACCAGTTCTGCCAGCGGATCCTGATAACGTCGGGCAATCGAAATCGCACCCCGATAGGAAACATCCAGATCGGGAAATTCTTTACGGGCCATTTCTGACGCGGAATAAACGGAGGCACCGGATTCATTGACCACCACATGTTCCACAGGGCGAGTCACTGTTTTCAGCAGATCTCTCACAAACTGCGATACTTCACGGGACGCGGTTCCGTTACCGATGCAAATCACATCAACCTGATACGTGCTGATCAGATTTTTCACGATTTTCTGGGATTCCGCCACATGATTTTGCGGAGGCACCGGAAAAATCACACTATGGTGCAACAGTTTTCCTGTGTTATCGACCACAACCAGCTTGGTGCCAGTTCTGAATCCAGGATCCAGACCAAGAACAACCCCGTTTTTTCCGGGAGGCAGCAACAGCAGTTGACGCAGGTTTTTTGAAAACATGTCAATCGATGTTTCATCGGAGTCTGTTTTCAAATTAAGACGAATGTCTGTTTCAATGGCCGGACTCAGCAACCGGTTCCATGAATCCTGAAGGCAGAGTTCCATCTGCATGATCAGAAATTTATCAGAATGCCGCAACCATTTGCTCCGTAGCACTTCCAAAGCCTGGACTTCCTCCACTTCAACGGAAACACGCAACACTTCTTCCTTTTCGCCACGGCGGATCGCCAGATAGCGGTGAGCGGGAATTTCACGAATGAGTTCAGAAAAATCGTAATACATTTCAAATTTACTGGTTTTTCCCTCAAATTCAGACTTCACCTTTGAAATCAGTGTGCCCATGCGGAATGTCAATTCTCTGAGTTTGACCAGTGTTTCCGCATCTTCCGAGATCCATTCCGCCACAATATCCCTGGCACCTTTCATTGCTTCTTCAAGGGTCATTGGCGCGGTTTGTGTCTCCTTGAATTCGCTAAACCATTGTTGGAGTTGCGTTTCTCTGGCTTGAGGGGAGGCCAGCAAAACAGCCAACGGTTCCAGACCTTTTTCTTTGGCAATCATGCCGCGGGTACGCCGTTTGGGTTTATAGGGCAGATACAGATCTTCCAACTGCTGTTTGGTGGTGGTGTCAATGATGCTCTGGCGCAGTTCCGGAGTCAGTTTTCCCTGGGATTCAATGCTTTGCAGAATCGTCTGGCGGCGATCTTCCATTTCCTTGAGATAGGTGTATCTGTCATGAATCTGTTCAATCTGTACTTCATCCAGATTGCCGGTCATTTCCTTACGGTATCTCGCGATAAACGGGATGGTATTGTCATTTTGTAGCAACTCAACGGTATTTGTGACCTGCAACACGGTCAGTTTCATTTCCTGACGAATGTGTTCAATAAAATCCATAAACAACTCCATGTTGATTGAGGGAAAAACAATGATTAAAACGGTGCGGGATGCTTGCTCAACAGGTGATCAACAATCCGGTCTGCTGTCCATTGAGCGGCTTCTCCCATGAAACCCGGAATGATCCGGTGCCGGAGGACCGCATGTAGAACCCCGCGCACATGGGTTCCATTCACCACGGTTTGCCCGTCCAGCAACGCA
This sequence comes from SAR324 cluster bacterium, assembly GCA_015232315.1. NCBI lineage: Bacteria > Deltaproteobacteria > SAR324 cluster bacterium. Next base: position 326,864 of record JADFZZ010000001.1, read on the forward strand.
CGGGCTTTTGAGGCCATCACAATGTTTTGTGAAGCGCGCACACCAGCGCCCCAGGCGACATATTTCTGGATGATTTCATCAGTTGATTCCTGTGGGCGAGTGGCCTTGACCAGTTCTACGATCCAGCGGACAATATACGGCGGAACCGGAATCTGATGAATAATTTCCTGAAATTTCAGCAGTGTTTCCGCATCAAAAATGGGGGATAGTTCAACTGTTTTGGGCGACACGGGTCTGGCCGCGATCAGAATTTCATCTTCCAGCGAGGGGTAAGTCATTTCAATGTTGAATAAAAACCGGTCCAGTTGTGCTTCCGGCAAGGGGTAAGTGCCTTCGGAATCAATCGGGTTTTGCGTGGCAAACACCATGAAGGGTGGGGCCAGTTCATAAGTTTTTCCGGCAATGCTGACCTGACGTTCCTGCATGGCCTGAAGCAAGGCGGATTGCGTTCTGGGTGAAGTTCGGTTGATTTCATCCACTAGTAGCAAATTGGTAAATACCGGACCATGCACCAGACGAAAAAAACGTTCTCCTGTTCCGGGATGTTCTTCCAGAATTTCATTGCCGATCACATCCGACGGCATCAGATCGGGGGTGCATTGAATGCGGTTGAAATTGAGATGAAACACACTGGAAATTGCCCGGATCAGCAGGGTTTTTGCCAGTCCGGGAACTCCGGTCAGTAGCACATGACCATTGCAGAACAAGGCCAGCACCAGCAAATCCAGAATGTCTTCCTGTCCAACAATCACTTGCCGGAGTTCGGTTTTAAATTTTTCAGGAAACTCCATCAATTGTTGATGGAGTTCTTGTATTTCCTGAGTATCAAAGGGCGATGGATTCACTGAAGTCATGACTTAAACAGGCTGGATATCTGGATGTACAGAATGACAATTTTTTCCGCAACACACATGGATTGAGAAATGGATGGAAATGGAACTTGCTTGGATGTTTGTTCAACAGTTTAGCAGCGCCGACCCGACAGGGCGTAACGATTAACACGGAACAGAAAAAAATGGCAAGAAGTCTTTCCATGGATCAGTGATTCAAAAAATTATTTCTGAATCACTGAAACGAAAAGGAGAACTTGCAATGTTTTGCTGACCTTTGATATGAAGTACTGGTTTTGTAAATGATTCAACATTTACTTATCAGGAAACATCTTTGGCAAAAATCGTGGGAATCATTCCTTTTAGTAACCTGAGGCAGGAGAAGTTCTATGAAAAAAGTTAAAGTTGCGGTGACAGGAGCCGCTGGTCAAATTGGATATGCTATTTTATTTCGCTTGGCATCAGGCGCGATCTTCGGACCTGACACTGCTGTTGAATTGCAGTTGATCGAACTGGAACAGGCTCTGCCTGCTCTGGAAGGTGTAAAAATGGAACTGGATGATTGCGCGTTTCCGTTATTGCAAAAAGTTACTTTGACTTCAGACATCAACGTGGGTTTCCGCGATGCAAACTGGGTTCTTCTGATCGGAAGTGTTCCCCGCAAAGCTGGTATGGAACGTGGTGATTTGCTGAAAATCAATGGGGGGATTTTCACTGGTCAGGGCAAAGCCATCAATGAAAACGCCAGTGATGATGCCCGTATCGTTGTAGTGGGAAATCCCTGCAACACCAACTGTCTGATCGCCATGAATCACGCTCCACGTTTTGGAAAAGATCGCTGGTTTGCCATGACCGCTCTGGATGAAAATCGTGCTAAATCTCAATTGGCTAATAAAGCGGGTGTCCTCTCACGCCAGATTTCAAACATGGCAATCTGGGGAAATCATAGTGCCACCCAATATCCTGATTTCTATAAAGCTAAAATTGACGGTCAACCTGTTACCAATGTGATTACAGATACCGCATGGCTACAGGGGGAATTTCTTTCGACCGTTCAACAACGAGGCGCCGCAATCATCAAGGCTCGAGGCGCTTCTTCCGCGGCTTCCGCGGCTAACGCCTGTCTGGATACAGTAACACGTCTTCTGACTCCTACACCTGCGGGTGACTGGTTCAGTGCTGGAGTTCCCAGCGATGGCAGTTACGGCATCCCAGAAGGATTGATTTTCAGCTTCCCACTCAAAAGTGATGGGTTCAATTATAAAATTGTTCAAGGGCTTGAGCATAATGAGTTTGCACAGCAAAAAATCAATGCAACCCGTCAAGAGCTGGAACAGGAACGAGCTGACGTGAAAGACATGCTTCCATGATCCTCCGTTCTTGAACACAAGGAGCGACAACCTGCTCCTCCTCTACATCCGGAATCATTCCGGATGTATTCTCATCTCAATTGATTCAAAAAGCATCTCCAGTTTTATATCTTTTCAGGAGTTATTATGAAAATTCATGAGTTTCAGGCAAAACAGATTTTAGCAAAATATGGCGTGACTGTTCCACGCGGTCAATCAGCCCGCACTGTGGATGAAGCCATCGCTGTCGCCAGGGAATTGGAATCCCCCCCAAACATGGTCAAAGCCTCATCCAGCGAGTTACTCAATCAATCGAAGGGGGCACCGGTATTCGTGGTTAAAGCTCAGATCCATGCCGGCGGACGTGGAAAAGGCGGAGGCGTCAAGGTTTCCAAGGGACTGGCGGCCGTTGAAGAAAACGCAAAAAAAATTCTTGGAATGCAACTGGTAACTCACCAAACAGGACCTGAAGGCCAAAAAGTCAAACAGGTACTGGTTGAAGAAGGCATGGATATCCGCAAAGAATTGTATTGTTCTGTCCTGGTTGATCGGGGTTCTCAATCCATTGTCATGCTGGCCTCCACGGAAGGTGGAATGGATATTGAGGAAGTAGCCGAGAAAACTCCGGAAAAAATCCTGAAAATATTCATTGACCCCAATGTCGGCATGCGCCCGTTTCAGGCCATGGAATTGGCACACGGTCTGAAAATTCATGAATCCAATCCCAAACTGGTACGCCCTGCCGCAAACATGTTCATGGCGCTGTATAAAGCCTTTGTGCAGGAAGACTGCTCTCTGGTAGAAATCAATCCTCTGGTGTTGACCGGTGATGACCGGGTAATTGCTCTCGATGCAAAAGTAACCTTTGATGACAATGCTTTGTTCCGGCATAAGGAAATAATGGCCTTGAGAGATCTGGACGAAGAAGACGCTCTTGAAATTGAAGCCAGTGAGTCCGGACTCAATTATATCAAACTCGACGGAAACATCGGTTGTATGGTCAATGGGGCCGGACTGGCAATGGGCACCATGGATATTATCAAAAGCTATGGTGGAGACCCTGCCAACTTTCTGGATGTTGGCGGAGGCGCCACCCAGGAAACTGTTGAGAAAGCCTTCAGACTCATCACCAAAGATCCTAATGTTCGCTGTATTCTGATCAATATTTTTGGTGGAATTGTACGCTGTGACATGGTGGCGGCAGGTGTGATCGCGGCAATTAAAAATGTTGGAATCACCATTCCTGTCGTGGTTCGTCTGGAAGGAACCAATGCCAAGGAAGCCCATGATCTGGTCGCCAATTCAGGAATGGGCGAGAAACTTCGAATGGCTGATGGATTGCGTGATGCCGCTCAAAAAGCTGTGGCTGCCGTAAAATAATTGATTCTCTACATTTTTTACAAAAGGAACATTATGTCAGTTTTAGTTAACAACAACACCAAACTTCTTGTTCAGGGCATCACCGGCTCACAAGGCGCATTGCACGCCCGTGGATGCAAAAATTATGGAACCAATGTCGTTGGCGGAGTCACACCAGGTAAAGGCGGACAGGATTTTGAGGGGATCCCCATTTTCAATACTGTGAAGGAAGCCGTCGACGCAACAGGCGCAAATGCCACCATGATCTTTGTACCACCACCATTTGCTGCGGATGCCATCATGGAAGCCGCGGATGCCGGAATTCCACTGATCATTGCCATCACAGAAGGCATTCCGGTACTGGATATGATTCCAGCGGTTCGCTATGTCAAATCCAGAAAAGCCCGTCTGATCGGCCCCAACTGTCCTGGCATCATTACACCCGGACAATGCAAGATCGGCATTATGCCCGGACACATCCATCAGGCCGGTAAAGTCGGTGTCGTCTCACGTTCCGGAACACTGACCTATGAAGCTGTTGGTCAATTAACCCGTGCGGGACTTGGACAAAGCACCTGTATCGGAATCGGCGGAGATCCCGTCAACGGGACCAATTTCATCGACTGTCTGGAAATGTTTCAGAATGATCCTCAAACAGAAGGGATTGTCATGATTGGTGAAATTGGTGGTGATGCCGAAGAACAGGCCGCGGCCTATGCCAAAAAGCATGTGACCAAGCCGATTGTCAGTTTCATTGCTGGTCAAACCGCTCCTCCCGGAAGAAGGATGGGGCATGCCGGTGCCATCATCGCGGGTGGTAAGGGCACTGCCAGTGAAAAAATGAAAGCCCTGAAAGAAGCAGGGATTCATGTGGTCGCAACCCCCGCGGAACTGGGTGAGGCCATGAAAAAGCTCCTTGGTTAGGATTCCTTCCTGAATTTGCAGTCCTCTTTCTCGTACCCAATGTTCTTCGTTGGGTACGTCTTTCTGAAGTAATTTTCGGTTCCATTCCCCTGTGTGCAAAAAATGGTAGTTATGAAGCAGATCAAACCCTATTCAGGGAGTAGAGATCCACGATTCGTAACAATTCGCCGTGGTGGTACACTTAAAGACTGTGACCACTATTTACTTGCAAAATGGGCCGCTGATTGTGCTGAGCATGTTCTAAAGTATTTTATTTCTCAGCATCCTGATGATGATAGACCACGTTTCGCCATCGAACAAACTCGTGCTTGGGCGTGTGGTGAGATTACAATGACTAAAGCACGCGAAGCAGCTTATGCGGCTCATGATGCCGCAAGAACAGCTACTGGTCCAGCGCGTGAGGCTGCTCGTGCAGCAGGTCATGCTGTGGCAACCGCACATATGGCAGATCATGAACTTGGTGCCGCCGCTTATGCAATTAGAGCCGTTCAAGCGGCTTCACCAGAAGAATTACGTGACAAAGTCGGAAAAGATGAATGGCAATGGCAACTTGAAAGACTTCCTGACGCTATCCGAGATCTTGTAATATCAGATCAAGCTAATCGCAATAAAAAATTATGGTCCATTTTTCAATGATTTAAATAAAACATAGGGTAAGCTAGGTTGTTTAATAACGCCTTCTCAATGTTATGTGTACTCCATTCAACCGCTGACCTCTGCGCAAAAAACTGACCATACTTCCAACTATTTCACTGAAACGCACAACACAAGCCCCTGCTAAAAATAATATCCCAGTTGAAGTTCTTGGAATGATTTCTGGAATACCTCACGTTGGTATCGGGAAATAAAATGGTGTTGTAAACGCAATTCCCAGTTTCTGTTCCATGACACGGATTGCCCCAGAAAAGAGTTCAGGTAAAAATCTGTCGGATCGTTATTCCAGGCATCATGACGAATCGTCTGTTTCCATTGAATTTTGTAATTTTCCCAAGGATTTCCGACAATCCCCCATTCCACAAACGGCCCGAGTCTCTGTGATTTTTCAAAAAAATGTGAAAACTCGCCAAATCCGCCCATGATCAAATAAATAATTCCTTTCGACGTTCCCGGATTCAGACTTCCCCCCATTCCAAGATCCATATCGTATTTGTAACATTGCTCGCATTCCAGATTATCAACAGGCTGGTAATTCACCCCCAGTTTCCATGAAAGGTTGGGGTCCCATGAAGTGTAGGGTTCGAGTGACATGATGTTGACCAGTCCAATATGTGAAATCTTCACATCCTCGGAATCAGCATGATAATCCACTGCCAGTTCCAGAAAATCGATCTGTGAAAACGGATCAAAACCCACATCCTTCGCCAGAAGATCATGGAGTCCGGATTTTAAACCCAGACGCAATATCGGAGTGTCCTGGATGGTTGAGGTTCCAAGAAAAACTCTGGTGACATCATGTCCAAACTCAGGACCATTTTGCTGGTAATCCACTTGTTCTACAACCGATCTTTGCGGTATTTGCGCCCTGTTGCGCAGAATTTTTTCCAGCAGATGGGTATTGGCTTCTGTCAGTTTCCCACCGGCCTCCCTTTTCCTGAAATCCCAATAGGCAATCAAGGCATCCAGGATCTTTACATCATGGATCTCCTGTGGTGCCATGGTGCCATTGTTGACATCCTGAAAGACGGCATAGTCACTGGAATCCAGTTTTTGAAGTTTGGTGGAAAATTGTTTTTTCAGGGATGGTCGGTAACGAATGGCTTCAATCGCACCGGGAATCTGCGTGACCCGCCTGATAGAATCTGCCGGCAGATAATACCAGCGATTGACCTGAGATAAATCCCAGTCGGAATCTCCCAGTTCCAACACCTTGTTGATGATGGTCGAACAGTTTTCTGTCAGAAAATAATAATCAAAATAAGTGGTGGAATAGAGTTCCCAAAGATGGTTGATAATCCTCTCAACCGCTTCGGGTTGTAGCTTCAATTCATATTCATAAAGGTCCCTGCTTTCGGAATTGTTATATTCATTGACCTTCATGTAATACGGCGAAAAGCTGAAAAGTCCCTTGTAGCCTCCCAGCAACCCTCTGAACGCATAAAGCACTCCTCCGGTTTCACCCTCCGTGTGTGCAGCATAACTTGCGGAGTAATCCAGAAGTTCGTTGCGTCCATTCCATTTGAAGCGAAGAAACGTATGTCCGAAAATGGAGGCGGGATTGTTGGGATAGGAAGACGAATAAATCAACACGATGGATTGGGCACCGATGCCTGATTTCCATTCGTCGAAATCAGAACATGCCACCTCATGAGACGGCACCAACCCGGCTGTTTTTAAAAAACGGAATCTTTCAGGGAAGGCGCATGGAAGGGGTTGGTTGAAATAACCGGCCCGAGCCTGGGTATTTTGGAATCCGGCAATGGTTGCGTCCAGTTCTTTTTCAGGATCACTTTTTCCTTCCGGATGTAAAAAGAAGAGAGGACCATCAACCCTGCTGGAGTAATGGCCCTTCCAGTTTTTTTCATAATGCAGGAGTTTCAGCCAGTACTGATCCAGCCCTTTGGTTTTCAATTGCTGGAACCATGAAGAGGCTTCCAGGGAATGTGCAAAAAAAAACAGCAAAGACTGATAAAAGCAGTTCTCATCAGGCTCAGATCACCCGGCAACTGCCAGAAAGCGCATCGTTGTTCCTGATCTGCTGAAGGACATTCTGGTACATTTCAACAGGAGTGATCTGCTCAGAAGAATAGATTTTTTCATAATTCTTCTGCATCACCGTTCCAAACATCTCTGTGACGTCACCACATCCCAGCACTTGGGCAAAGCCAAAAAGAAACTCCCCGTTTCCCTGCGGTATTTCCATCTTCAGGTTGGAAAAATTGGCTTCAGCATAGTGAATCCCCCGGGCATCCTGCCTGACAATGGAATGCTTGTCACAACCCGAGGTTCCTGAGGTCATGGAAAACGTCGGTGAAAAGGTCGCATTGGTCGTACCTCGAGTAGACGTTCCCAGAAAAGATTTTTCTTCAGTCACGTCCCAACCCATACCACAGCCGTCACTGCCATCACGTGCAAACAAAGGAACGGCAACAGACATGCAGACCATTAAAAGGAATGTGGATATTATTAGTTTCATAAGCCTCCTGGAAAAGAATGAAGAAGTAGCGGATCACTTTTTTGGGAATGCAATTAAAATGCTAACAATCGGAGACAATTCAAAGAATTTTCTGCAATTTTGTTATTTTTTGAAATGGATTTCAATATTTTATGTTTCTGAATAAAAGAACTCTATGCGATTGCCAACTTTGCAGCATCATGCCAGAGATAAGATGGAAGCGTATGTTCAAGTCGCCATATAATGTTCATCGGCTGAGAACCTGAATAGGACTCCAGAAAAGCTTGTCCAAGATTGACAAATCCCATTGCCCGCCCATATTCATTGTAGCTTGCCTCACGTACAAACAGAATAATTCGTTTTCCTGTCTGCATCTGTTGAATATAGGACAAGCCCTTCCCCCTGTCTGGTCTAGCTGAATTTTGGCTTTGCCAATGAAAGAGATGCTCGCTAAGGGCGTAATCATGGTAAAGAGTTGTCGGGGAAAACTTTTTTTCAGATTTTTGGAGTGTTACAAAAAGTATTTCCAGATTACGATTTTTGATTTCCAAAACCCCTTCTCGACTGTTTGATTTTTTATCAAAGCGATGTTCTCCAAGTGATGACAAGATTTGATCTCGGCTATATCGAGCATGTACTTGAAGAGCGTTCGGATATCCAAGATTCATAGGATATTCGGCAAAATCCAGAGAATCTAGTATTAAGCTTACAATTTGATGAAGTTCATCAACCAGAATGGGATCTTTACCCAATTCAAACAGGCTCTCTTGTAAAGATGAAAAGCCCAGTTTGAGTCCATTTTCTTGCCAGAAATCATAATGGAACATCAAAGCCATTTGATTCTCAATCTCATTTTCTGTGTTCCATTGGAATTTATTTGAAACCAAAGCGGTTACAAACCGGAGATATGATCGGGAAGTACTCTGTAATAGTCGATTAGCAATTCCCTTATATACTGATTTTTCCACTTTAGGATTCAGTTCCTTTTGTAACACACCAGCCTTCACACAAAGACGACTCCAGCCTCCACCTACTTCAATCTTTGTTTTATAAATATCTTCCAGTGTGACGGATGGATTGATTTTCAAAAAGTTTTTGAGCGTCAAGGGAAGATGAGTATGTTCCCGATAAGAACGAATCCAATCTATAAGTTTTTTTTGATTCACAATGGCATTTTTGATGTTATTTAAGATCACTTCACGTGCTTTTTTTTGAAGAACAATACTGCATCCAAGTGGGAGGTGAGGAAAATTCTGTTCAATTTCAGAGACAATAGAGCCCTGTGATTTTCCAATGATAGCTCTAAATTTTTGATGAAAATCATACTCTGATCTTGCATTTCCCACAAAATCAAGCACGGTTAGACATTCCTTTCCTTCTGCTAAACGTAATCCTCTGCCTAATTGTTGTAAAAAAATGGTTAGACTTTCTGTGGGACGAAGAAATAGAAGCGTGTCAATTTCAGGAATATCTACCCCTTCATTAAAAATATCTACGACGCATAGAATATTTATTTTTCCCTGAACCAAATCATTTCGGAGTTGTACCCGTTCTTGCGTGTTTTTACTTGTCAATACAGCAACTTTCATCCCATTGAGCATAAATTTTTCAGCCATATATTGGGCATGATCCTGGCTCACACAAAAAGCAAGGGCTTTGATTGAGTGAATATCGCCAAGAATAGTCTGCATATTTCGCAATATATGCAGACATCGAAAATCATTAGATGTGTAGATTCTTGTTAGTTCTGAAGGATTATAATGCCCTCGATCCCAACTTACCCTTGATAAATCAACATCATCATCGATTCCGAAATATTGAAAAGGACACAAAAATCGCCGATTAATGGCATCTGGTAATCGAAGTTCTGCTGCTATGTGTCCACAAAAATCATCTAGAATATCGATGCCATCGTGTCTTTCAGGAGTAGCGGTCAGACCTAATAGAATTCTGGGATGAAAATTTGAAAGAATCGGCCGATAGCTTTCTGCTGCAATATGATGAACTTCATCAATAATGATAAAGTCATAATAATCTACTGATAGATCCAATGTTGGCAGTTGATTATAGAGTGTTTGAACTGAAACAAATAGAGAATCATAACGTTCGGGTTTATTTCCCCCTACCCACAAATTTCCAAATCTTGACTGATGAAGAATCCCCCGAAACATTGACAAAGCCTGTTTTAATATTTCTTCACGATGAGCTACAAACAGCAATCTTGCGTGAGGCTTTTTTCTGTAAAAACGTTGAAAGTCGAAAGCAGAAATCACTGTTTTGCCAGTACCCGTTGCGGCAACAATCAGATTTTTCCAACGATTATGAATCTCTCGTTCCACGGCCAAACGTTCCAGGATTTCCTTTTGGTAGGGCAAAGGTTGGATATCAAAATAAAATTCGTTTTCAAATTGAGGTTCGTGGTTTTCTGTTTGTAAAGCCCGCCTAAGTTTTTCCCGTGATTCCTCATGACCTGTGACAAAGGTCTCAAAATCAGAAGAGAACCAATAGGTTTCAAAGGTGTTTTGAAATTTATCAATAATATGCGGAATTTCCTGCGTCGTAATTTTAAGATTCCATTCAAGACCATTTGTCAGTGCCGATCTGGAAATATTGGAAGACCCAATATATGCGGTGTTAAAACCACTATTTCGTAAGAATAAATAAGATTTGGCATGGAGGCGTTCCTGTGCCGTATTGTAACTTAATTTGATTTCAGTATTTGGAAGTGACGCCAAAAACTCTACAGCTTTCAGATCTGTTGCTCCCATGTATGTGGTTGTAATGATTCGGAGTTGACGTCCACTATGAGTAAATTCATCCAATTCCTCCTTGAATATTCGAATACCTGTCCATTTAATAAATGACACTATCCAGCAAATTTTATCTGCAGATAGGATTTCACGTTTAATTTCTGAATCCAATGAAATGCCAACATTGCTTCCAGTAAATAATTCGCTTTGTGATAGACCTGTTACAGGAGTGATTCTGGAAATGTGAGACTTTAGATCTGCGGCAACAGGATTATGGTTAGAAAACAGCGCAGTTAGAAGATGTCCTTGGATATCCAGAAGATTTTGCGAGGATTCTGTATTTGGGCTCTGGTCTTGAAGCCAGAGAATCAACCTGTTGGAAAGTTCAATTTGTAGAGTAAGTCGATCATTTCCTTGTGGAATGGACTCTAGAACAGACCAAATAATTTTTTGAAGAAAATGTGACAAGACAAGAGCAGACTCTGCTGAATCTAAAACCTGTTTTTCGATAAAAAAATCCGAACCCAACTTTTCTAGACGTTGCCTAAGAAGTTGTGTAACCAATTGTTCATATACACCTTCATTTTCCATAATTAATAACCTGTTTTGAAAATATCTTTAGGAATCGCACAGAAATAACTTCCCCATTTGCCTCCAACCAGCCAAAGCACAGCTATGGAAATGAATATTTATAGTTGGGAATGTTATTGATGAGCGATTCCTTAGCGTAAACTTATCTATGATCAACCATGATTTCATGTATGGTAACTACGGTAACGTGTTCAAACGTTTAAAATCAAATCAGTGCATAAGAGGCGGGTGTTCTCCTGTTTCATAGAGAATCTTTCTTAAATTCACCAATCCCGGGCGATTCAATCGCAAAATGTCTATGGTGGTTCGTCCAGTAGGTGTCAACCCTATCATTAAGGTACAATCGTGATTCCAGACAAAATGTTCATTCCATTGATGTTGACGTGGATGGAAGAGTAGCACAATCTGGTGCCCCACAGGATCTGTTCCTTCTGTTCTGGTGTATTTGTGGTTGTTACATCCCTGACAGGCTAACGCAAGATTCCCCAATTCGGAGTTTCCTCCTTTGTTCACCGGAATAATGTGTTCCACAGAAAAAGACTGAGTGGCAAACTTTGACTGACTATGGCAATATTCGCAACACCCTTGGGCTCGATCCATGACAATCCGTCTCAGTTCAGCAGGTACACGTTCATTAGACATGGCGTGGAATACCCAGATTTTTCATAAGTTCCGCGAGTTGCACCCCTCGTATTTGAGCCAGTTCTGCCAAAGCTTCCACACGTTCGGCTTCCAGTTTTTCAACCTGATCCGTCAGGTTCAGCAATTCCTGTAACTCCGTGCCTGCCAGAGATTCATTTTGTCGTTTAACCATCAATTCGTCATAGCGAGACTGTATCAATTCAGGGATTCCCAGATTGATTTTATTCAAAAGTTTCGATTCAGATTCAGATAACGTCGAAGTGTGAAGCCTCGCGCGCAGAGCCATGACTTCAGCGACAAACTGCTCTAATTCAGGTTCTGGCATTTGTGCCACAGCCTGAAGTAATTGTGACGAAGAAAGTTGAGCTTCCAATTGAATCACCGGCATAATAGCTCCTGCAAAAATGAATGCGTTTTTATTACGGAGAATTGAAGAGAGGCCCCGAAGCCAGGCTGACGGACTTCGGGGTTATTTTAATCAGATGGCATCAATGATGGCATTGAAGGTGGGGCTGGGGCGCATGGCTTTTGATGTTTTTTCTTCATCGGGTCGGAAATAGCCGCCGATATCCACCGGGCGTCCTTGTGCGGCATTCAGTTCCGCAACAATTTTACTTTCCTTGGCGGCCAACTCGTTGGCAACTTTGGAAAAGCGAGCCTGCAGATCTTTGTCCGTGGTTTGCTGTGCCAGTGTTTGGGCCCAGTAGAGCGCCAGATAGAAATGGCTTCCGCGGTTATCAATTTCATTGACCTTGCGAGATGGGGATTTTTCGTTTTCCAGAAATTTGCCGATGGCCTGATCCAGGGTATTCGCAAAAGTTTTGGCCTTCTCATTATTGAAGGTAGCGTCAACCTGTTCGAAAGAAGGCACCATGGCGCAGAATTCGCCCAGGGAATCCCAACGCAAATGCCCTTCTTTGAGAAACTGCTGAACATGCTTGGGCGCTGACCCTCCGGCGCCTGTCTCAAACAGACCGCCGCCAGCCAGCAATGGCACAATCGACAGCATTTTTGCACTGGTTCCGAGTTCCAGAATCGGGAACAGATCGGTGAGATAGTCACGCAGAACGTTCCCCGTTACAGAAATGGTATCTTCGCCTTTGCGAATGCGTTCAACAGAAAATTGCAGGGCATCCTGCGGAGTCATGATGCGAATATCCAGTCCCTTTGTATCATGAGTGGGCAGATACTTTTTCACTTTGGCAATGATCTGCGCGTCATGTGCCCGTTTTTCATCAAGCCAGAAAATCGCGGGAGCGCCTGTAGCCCTGGCCCGGGTGATTGCCAGTTTGACCCAGTCCTGCACTGGAATATCCCGGGTTTGACACATACGGAAAATATCTCCCTGTTCAACCGTTTGCGTCAGTAGCACGACACCTGAATCATCAACCACACGGATGGTTCCGGCAGTCGCGGCTTCGAAGGTCTTGTCATGGGAACCGTATTCTTCGGCTTTCTGAGCCATCAAGCCTACGTTGGAGACACTGCCCATGGTGGCAGGATTAAAGGCTCCGTGTTTTTGACAATCTTCAATGATGGTTTGATACATGGTGGCGTAGGAGCGATCTGGAATGATGGCGATCGTGTCATGCAGTTTGTCATCAGCACCCCACATTTGGCCACCGTCACGAACCACGACCGGCATGGACGCGTCCACAATGATATCATTGGGCGCATGCAGGTTGGTGATACCTTTGCCGGAATCAACCATTGCCAGTTGCGGACGTTTTTTGTAAACAGCCTGAATGTCGGCTTCAATTTCTTTGCATTGAGCTTCAGGCAGTGTCTGGATTTTACTGTACAAATCGCCCAGGCCATTGTTGGGATTGACGCCCAGTTGTTTAAAGACCGCACTGTGTTTTTCAAAAACCTCCTGAAAAAATACGGAAACACAATGACCAAACATAATGGGGTCAGAGACTTTCATCATGGTTGCTTTCAAATGCAGAGACAGGAGTACGCCCTCTTTTTGAGCCTGCGCAATCTGAGCCGCATAGAACTGGCGTAACGCACGAACATTCATGACAGTGGCATCGATGATTTCGCCTTTCATCAACGCCGTTTTTTCCTTGAGGATCTTGACGGAACCATCACTGCTGACAAACTCAATGCGGACGTTTCCGGCTTTTTCAACTGTTGTTGACCGTTCCATCTCGAAAAAATCTTTCTCACTCATGTGAGCCACACGGGTTTTCGAATCTTTAGGCCACGCCTTCATCATACGGTGCGGATTCTTCTGGCCATACCGTTTGATCGAGGTGGAAGCACGTCGATCAGAGTTTCCTTCCCGCAGTACGGGATTGACGGCACTTCCTGATACTTTGGCAAATCGTGCCTTCAATTCTTTCTCAGCATCCGTTTTGGGGTCTTCAGGATAATCCGGAATGTTGTAGCCTTTTGCCTGCAATTCCTTGATGGCGTCTTTCAATTGGGGAATGGACGCGCTGATGTTGGGGAGTTTGATAATGTTGGCTTCCGGCTTGAGGCAGAGTTCTCCCAATTCAGCCAGATCGTCCGCGATTTTTTGCTCCTCAGTCAGCTTTTCCGGGAAGTTGGCGATGATCCTGCCTGACAGGGATATGTCTCTGGTAACTAGCGAAATGCCTGAACCTTTAGTGTAGGCCTGTAGAATGGGCAGTAATGAATAAGTGGCCAGTGCAGGAGCTTCATCTGTAAGCGTGTAAATAATGGTTTGTTCGGTCATATAGGTTCCTTGAATTGTATGCCGGGACTGGCAGAAGTTGAAAATTAAGTATTCCCATAATTTTAGCACCATAACCCGTCGCTGTCGCATAATTCGTTTTTTGTGTCATCCCAAACGGAACGGGAACGTTTTCCCGTTCTACCGGAAAACAGAACATCCCTGAGATGACACCAATTTTGAATTACACGACAGCGACTAACGATCACTATTGAATAATAAAATTCTGTGAATCCTTATGGCTTTCAGTCCCATACTTGATCAAGTGTTTGGATAGATCAAGCTATCTGTCATCATGAAAATTACAGTGAATAAAAGGAGTGATCCGTTGTGCCCAAAACAGCAGGCAATGGATCGTTCAGCGGTTTTTTTAGCGTTTTGGCTGATTGTGGTAGTGATTCAGTTTTTCTCTGAGTTCAGCACTATATTGTCTGAGTTCCGGAGAGAGAAACAGATCAAAAGGGGCGTCCTTGTCAATGGTGTCCAGGGTTTCCAGCAACTGGAGTTCCTGTGCACTGGATTTTTCAGGATGCCGCATATCCAGCGCTCCAAGCAACTCACCTTCAAGTTCCAGTAGTTTATTGAATTTTTTAATCAGATTCTGGTGGTACGCCTGAGCATCCAGCACTTTGAAGTTGATGTTATCAGACACCACAATGTGTGGTCCAGACAAGGTGTCGGAATCGGTAACCTCAATCCATGCTGTAATTTCATCTCCGGATTTTACGGCAGATTCTGACAGATTCCATGGATAAGTTTCATGATAGTTATCAAACAATCCATCAAACTGCTGAATGATTTCCTGATGGTTTTCACGGAGTCCCTCAATGCGGTAATGCAGGATGATGCTCTGGAGGCCGTGATCATCCTGAACCTTCAACACCACAGACAGATTGGAAGCATCAAAGATATATGGGGGCAACGACCATTGCACTTCAACCGATGGCGGCTGGTCAGGCAGGATCTCTAACGAATGGCGTTGTCGGGTTCCTGAAAGATACAGGGTTCCTGAAGTTTGCGGAGAAAATGTCAGAAGCCATCTGTCCGCTTGATCATTCCATTCAAGGGCGTTCTGGTCTGTAGCTGTTTTGTAATAATTGCCTGAAGGTGGTGACTCCTTACCTGTATAGCTGATTTCCAGACGACTTCCCTGTGGCAATGAGAGTGTCTTCGGCACCTCGGTCAAAAATTCCGCGTCTTTTCTCAGATAGCTGGCAAACAGGATTTTACAGGAATATTCTGAGGGATGGTGTGGCGTGATTCCCGTCAGTGTGTTCCAGGAATCCCGGATAGAAGGGACCAGACTGAAGGCGAACAGGGTTTGTAACAAGACGAGTCCACTGAGGATTCTGATAAAGCGGCACTGAAAAATTTCAGGAGTTTGTTTGAGCAGTGTGTTCGTTTTTTTGAGATGTTGCTGGAGCCACCATGAAGAAGATTCTGGCGTTTTGTTGGTGCTTAATTGAAGGCAACTGTAAAGAGCTTCGGCCAGAGACGGATGTTTGAGATAGAGCTGTTTCAGGCTGGAATGCTGTCGTGTGACCAACATTCCATAGCCCAGGCACAGCAGAAAACTGAGCAGACAGGTCAGCCATGCGGTATAACCGGCAAAAGAATCCGGCAACAGCAGAGCCGCAACCAGCAATCCCAGCAGACAACCCGCATAATAGCGGCTGATCTTCCGAAACCGCAGACCATTGCGATAGCGGGCGAAAAAACGTTGTATTTCCTGAAAGTCAGTTTCCATTCATCCAGATTTGGAGGGGCATCACATCAGTTGAGAAGCTGGCTTCGTTCAAGCATATCGGCCAACTCATCCAGCATTTTAGCAAACACATGAGTGGCGTAATTGACCTTGGTGTCATTGTCCAGAAAATTTTGTTTGAGTGATTCAGCCAATTCAAGAACGGCCAGTGTTACATGACGTTCAAAGGAGTGGCTGGTTTCAAAACCTACCAATTCCTGATAGTTTTCAATTTGTTGTTCCGTCTGATTCATAGCGTACTCCATTACAAAACAAGTTGCTCATCAGGCAATCATGGTGACAAATATCACCATGCCTTTCAATCAGGTCAAAAAAATGCATTTCCTTCTGACCATCAACCATAATACGATAAGGTGAACCTCGTTACTTGCTTTATCGGAACATTTGTTTAAAACTTTAGACATCATTGAGAGATTTTCTTTTTCTCTGGAAATTCTTTCTGAATCTATTTCAATGACCTTTCACGAAGAGGAGCCGTGAAGATATATGAACGCTTCTGTGGTTTATCAATAGTCCATAAAGCCATCATTGTCGGCCTGATCTCAGGAATTGCGTGGCTGGGATGTTTGCCCTCAGCAATTTCCCAGGAGTTTCCAACAGACCGAATCTATTTGCGGCGGATGCAGGAAACGCAAATTAAAAAACAAGCCTATGATGCCAAAATGCGGTTGAACCAGGCAAAGGGTTTCAATGATGGCAATTCCTATCTTGAATATCAGGATATGATGCGCAGAAAGCAGGAAGTTGCCAATCAGAAAGAGGCGGAAATTGAACGCAAAGCCACCGCCAAAGAGGCAGAACGCAGACGTTTGGCCCAGGAAGCACGCAAGCGACGGGAGGAAAAATTTGCCAAACTGTCCGGGGGAAGCACCTTGGGTTATGTTAACAAACAAGAGCAAGGTTATCAGCAGTTTATGAAAGAACATAAGAAAACATCGGACAAACACACACGCCTTGAGGAACAGATTCGGAGTAAACAGGAACGCGCCTACGCAGAACAAATGCAGCGCTTTGGCAAAATATTGGAGCAAAACCAGAATGCGGCCAGCGCACAACAGGAATCCCAACAACAGCATGCGATCCGAATGGCCAGAGAGCGTGCAAAATACAACAGGGCGACCCAGAATTAGATCACATTATCCATTGGACAGGAGTGTATGAAAGAATTGCGTGTCAATATCCCGGGCTATGAATACAACATTCATATTGGTCAGGGCATTTCAACAGTAACATTGCCCGAAACTGTGACCAGAACAAAAACAGATATGGTGGTGGTGGTGACCAATGAAACCATCAACCGGATCTATCCCGGTTTGGTGGCTGAAATGTTGAGAGAAACCGGTATCACGGTTAAAACCTGTGTGCTTCCGGATGGAGAAATTTATAAAAATATCGACACACTCAATCAGATTTATAATTTTCTGTTTGAACACCATGCCAATCGCAGAACATTGCTGATCGCCTTCGGTGGCGGTGTGATTGGTGACATGACAGGTTTTGCCGCGGCCACCTTCATGAGAGGAATCCCCTTCATGCAGGTTCCGACCACCTTGCTGGCGGATGTGGATAGCAGTGTCGGCGGAAAAACCGCGGTCAATCATCCGTTGGGGAAAAACGCCATTGGTGCCTTCAAACAACCGATCTATGTCTGCATTGATCTCAATTTTCTGAAAACACTTCCCGAGCGGGAATTGAAAGCGGGCTATTTTGAGTTGATCAAACACGGATTCATTCATGATGCCGCACTCTTTGATTTTCTACAAAATTATCGTTTTGAAAACCTGGACATGAATTTTTTTGAAGAGGCTATTTTCCGTTCGTGTCAGGTCAAAGCCCGTGTGGTGGAACAGGATGAAAAGGAAACAGGCTTACGCGCAACCCTCAATTTTGGACACACACTCGGACATTTGCTGGAAACGCACACAGGCTATACCCAATATCTGCATGGCGAAGCGGTCGGAGTGGGGATGCTGTTTGCGGCGTTTGTGTCGCATCAATGGAATTTTTTGGATACAAAGGATTTTCAACGGGTCAGTCAGACTCTGGAAGCCATTGTTGAACCGATGGTCTTGCCTGCGTTGGATTTTAACCAGTTCCAGGAACTCATGCTCCACGACAAAAAAGCGGATCAGAAATCAGTCCATTTTATTTTACTGAAAAATGTGGGAACCTGCTTTATCAACAAACACACTTCGGTAGAATCATTATGGGAAGTATTTCAGACGTTTCTGATACGCTTCCCCAAGCTAATACGGCTTGAAACTCAAGGGGGCTGATCCTCTTTTCGGTGACCTTGCCCTCTCAAACCGATGTGAGAGACTTTTTGTCAGTTCAACACAAAAAGCTTTCACATCCAGCCAAACTTCTTCGTGCAGTCTCCACCAAAACAGAACAGATCCTTGAGTAAAATCATTAAATTGAGGAAAGCTCCAGTTGCCTTAAAAATTCAGGGTTTCTCTGGATTTATGCTCTTGACGGAATGTTGTTCAATATGTCATGAAAATATAAACGCCATGGACTTCGGCATCAATCAATGGATGAAACAATCGAGAGGCCATCATGAAATGGGCATCTGCGCTTTCCGATGACGAATCACTGTATTATGCGATTCGCTACTGTTCGGAAGAAATCTTAAATCAATTCCGGGGTGAACCTCCGGATCTTGTTGTTATTTTTGTATCAGAACACTTCCGGAAATCGTTTTATCGTGTTCCTGAAATTCTGGCCTCTGAATTACATCCGCACCATGTCCTGGGGTGTTCTGCCGCAGGTGTGATCGGCTCAGGCAAAGAGTTGGAAAAGCATCAGGGGGTTTCCATCACTGCGGCGATTTTGCCCAATGTGGATTTGAATCCGTTCCATTTGAAAAACCAGGATCTGCCTTTTTTTGAAACAGGTGGCAGTTCCCGTTTTCTTAAAATTCCATCAGGGCAGGAAAATGATTTTGTCATGCTGTCCGATCCACTCAGTTTTGATTCAGAACGTTTTCTCACTCGACTGGACATGCTCTTCCCCAAGAGCCAGAAAGTTGGCGGGTTGGCCAGCGGTGGCAAAATCCAAGGCGAAAACACCCTGTTTCTGAACCAGAAAATATATGATTCAGGGATGATTGGTTTAGCGTTGTCCGGGAACATTCAAATGGATACCATTGTCGCTAGAGGGAGTCGTGCGCTTGGAATGCCCATGTTTGTGACAGAATGTCAGGAGGACGCCTTGCTGAAACTGGATGAACAACCCGCCTTGCAGATGTTACAGGAACTCTACGACAGTCTTCCAACGGAAGATCAGCAGCGATTTTCACAGGATATCTTTCTTGGCATTGCCAAAAAAGGACAGGTTTCTTATGACGACGATGATTTCCTGTTGCGGCAAATTGCAGGTATTGATCAGAAGCATCAGGCCATCATGATCCATGGTAAGGTGGAACCGTTTTCGGTGGTACAGTTTCATCTCAAGGATGGTGAATCGTCCAAAGCGGATCTGGACAGCATGTTGTTGCAGTATCAGAACCGGCTCTTAACAAACTATCCTCAGGGAGCGTTGCTGTTTTCATGTATGGAACGGGGCGCCTATCTGTTTGGCAGAACAGGCCATGAAACAGAGCGCTTTGTGCATCACATCGGCGAAATTCCTCTTGGTGGTTTTTTCAGCAGTGGTGAAATCGGCTCTGTCGAAGGGCGCAGTTCATTGCATGGCCTCAGCAGTTCCTTTGGTTTGTTCCGAACCCGAAAAAGTAAATAAATGATCAATTGCTTTTTCCATCAGTTCTGGGGCTGATCAACATCGGGAAATACAGGATCAGCATTCCGGAAAAGCCGAGGATCCACAGAAACTGTGAAATCATGATCCAATGACCATACAGTTCCTGATGAACCAGGGGTAATACAACACGGAATACAAAACTTGCGGTCAACGCAAAAAAGACATAGCTGATTTTTGCCGGTGGTTGTTGCACATTTCTGCCGGTATGTCCCAGACTCACTCGAGCCATCATTCCCACTGTCAGCAACCCCACACCGCCAATCGCAAACGCATGGAGCGCAAGAAACGGTGATAAGCCTGTGACAAACGTCAGGGCTTTCATTACGAATCCCAGAACCAGGGCGCCATAGGCCACAAACAAAATCCACAACAAAGGTTTTTTCCAGATTCCCGGAGTGTACCAACCGACCAGTCGGATTCCATGCACCAGGGCTAAAACAGCGGAAAGTCCCGCGGTTAAGGGGGAAAATGGCTCAATGAGTTCAAACACCCAAAAGATCACAAACACCAGGATGCTGGACCAGTCAATCCACTTCCAGTTTTTGAGCGTTACAGGATAGCCGACACCCCTTTCCGTAAAAAAAGGAATGATGCGTCTTCCAATAGTCATGATGAGCGCGATGATGATATAAAATCCGCCATAAAGTCCAATCCGGAGGCCCTCCGGCCAGAGTCCCAGAACACCCAGATAAAACGCGATATTGCACAACAGCAATGACAATACCTTGGCCGCGGAACTGGTGTTGCGCCATTGCCGTGCTTTCAGGATGGGGTAGGAGACCGCCACCGTGAGCAGAGCAATGAACAGATTGTCAATCAGCGCGATAACTTCCAGGGGAATCATGCCGCTTAAAAAGAACACAATCCGTCCTGTGACCCACAAGGCAAACAAACCCAGCAAGGGAACGCCTCTAACAGTCTGGATGCCGGTCCAGTTTTTTATTGCCGTCAGCAGGAAGCCTGCGATGACCGCCAGGGTATAGCCAAAAATCATTTCGTGGGCATGCCAGGTCATGGAGGGAATGGTTCCTGTGGACCAACCATGACGGTAGGCGGCCATCCAGATGCCCATGGCAATCACGGCATACAGCATGGCTCCAATAAAAAAAATCCGGAATCCAAGATCCAGCAAGGGCCATTGATTCAATGAACGTGGTGTCTGAGTTTGCATATTTTCCTGAATAAAAATTATATTTCAATATTTCTGGACTTTGAACATTTCGAGGTGTCATCGGACTTTGTCCGGGAACAATTGGGAAAATACCTTGATATTTCCAAAACCGTCAAGGATCAACCCCAAAAACTCCAACGATGGGAAAATGCCTATTTTACCCGAACGTTGGATGGTTGAACGAACTCTCGCCTGGTTTGGTGGCTTTCATCGAATCGCTAAAGACTTTGAAATTCTTATTGAAACTGCCGAAAATATGGTGCGAATTGCCATGACTGTTCTGTGATGTAAATAGTGCAGATGATATAATTATCCTTTGATGAGAAGGCTACACAATATTATGGAGAACTCAGAGTTCAGTTAGAAAAATCAGGAAATCTCATTGGTCCTTTGGATATGCTTATTGCCGCGCATGCTCTGAGTGCGGATCTAATTATGGTCACAAACAATGAAAAAGAATTTAAAAGAGTGAGAGGCTTATTTGTTGAAAATTGGAGTTCATAAACCCATATTGAGCAGGTTTCTTTCAGAAAAAAATAATTCCACCTGTGCAGGTGGTTTGAAAATGAGCCGCTAAGAACGCAAAGAACACGAAAAAAAAAGGTTTTTTATATAAATGAAGTCCTCCGTGAAACCCTGATTTTCAAGTTTTCTGGTGCATATTCCCTTTTTTACTTTGTGTTCTTCGTGTACTTCGTGGCTAAAAAAGTACCTGCACAGCTCGCAATTTTCGTAGAAAAACTCTGTTTACGGGAAGGCTATGTCCGCTTTTCTTAAAAAACGAGCAAAGGGATATTTTCTTTGATTTTAGGCAGAACTTCCATGGGAATGGTGTGACTCCATGAGCGAATGATACATTTTTAAAATTGAGAAAATGATAAATCACTAAAACATCATAGCCATCTGCTCAATGTGGGTCAAAGGGATAAATTAAGGAACAAAATAGATCTTTTCCAAAAATAAACTTTTCCTTAAAAAAACGTCAATATTCAACACCCCACGTAAAGCCCCGAACTTCAGGCCGAGGTTTTACGGACACAAAACTCATTCAGGAGTTCTCTGTTTTTCAACACAAAAAAGGACTACTTCGGTAGAAATGTGTTGAAATTCTGTAGCGTGCAACTACAATTGTAGCTATAAATCACTTTTCAAGGAGGCGCACCATGGGAACTATAGCTATTCGGTTGGATGAAGAACTGATTCAAACAGCCAAATCCGTATCATCGGCAAATTTTCGCAGCTTACCGAAGCAAGTGGAATATTGGGCGTTGATGGGGAGGATCGGGGAAGAAAACCCGGAACTGAACTTTGAGGCGATCAAAGCCATCCTGCAAGGGATTGCCGACCTCAAGGAAGGAAATGTTAAACCATTCGTGTTTAACCGTCCGAGGACGCAATGAATATCACACAGACACGAACGTTTGAGCAACAAATGAAAAAACTCAGTATGACCCAGCAGGATCATCTGGAAGACATCATTTGGCAGTTACAAATCGATCCGACATCAGGAAAACAATGGAAAGGGACTTTGAACGGATATTGGTATGTTGATTATGAGGACTCTCAGGGGAAAAAATATTTGTTTTACCAGTTCACGGAAAACCAATTATGCTTGGTTGCGGTGTTTCAAATTTCCCAAAGAATTTAACATCATACGGAACCACTGCCCATGCTCTGAGTGCGGATCTAATTATGGTCACAAACAATGAAAAAGAATTTAAAAGAGTGAGAGGCTTATTTGTTGAAAATTGGAGTTCATAAAATCACAGAACAAGTCGTTTGAGTACGTAGGAATGAGGCTTAACAGATCATTATTCTTTTATTTCTTCTTGAGTCAAAATGTCTAATTCATCAAGAAGAGACCAAAGTGGCCGATCATCTTGGTTATTCAAAATGGGCAACAGATATGGTGCGAATTGCCATGATTCGCTTCACAGTCAGAAAATGTATCTAATTTGTACCTAAAGGTTTCTAATAACGCTGTTCTTCCCGCAGTTTTTTAAAATCCGACAGCACCAACGGGACTTTGCCTTTTAAAATCATGGGATGTTCCTTGATCATCAGATTGCTCTAAATCAAGCGTTCATTCATCACTGTTTGCTGATACAGTACGGTACTTGCCACGAAAAACTTCTTTGACATGCCATGCCAGGAATTCCTGAGATGGCGCATACGATTTTCGTTGAGGATACTGAATATTTTGTCCATTAAAATTCAATAACCATTCATTAAAACCTGCCGTTCCATGAGTATTCTCGGATACATGGATTTTCAGAGCAGGAGAAATCGTAAAGGCTCCCCGGTCAAATAATTTATGATGTAGCACACATAAGGCTAACCCGTTTGATTCAACAGAAGGTCCGCCAGCCTGATGCCATTTGATATGAGCCGCTTCAAGGCAAATGGATTTTCCTGATAACCGAATATCAAAACCACAAATAGCACATCGATACTGGTATGCGATCAAAATTTTTTCACGAAACTCTGGATCACGAATTAACCGGATGTCTTTTCTTGTATTTAATTCAGGCTGGATATTAATCACACTTAAAATATCTTCATGAAGGGAATCCGGAAAGTGAGCATGCAGAATTTTTTTTACCAGACTTAACATCAATTCAGGTTGGTGGACAAATATGTCATAGATCACTGTAGGCACACCGCCACAGATATTTAAATTTAGAAGCTCCTTTCTGGAAACATCACCTTTCTTGTTTGTATGAAGATTTTCTCTATGGGGGATTTCCCAGATGCCATCATTTTGGAGGTACCAAAAAGGGTATTGAACTCCCTTTGATCCATAACGGCCAAACTCATCAAGTAGTTGAGATAAATTCTGATCTATTTGTGCATATGGAATCAGTCGATCGCCACCATTCAGATAATATCCCAAGACATAAAGCAACAGTAGGGGTTTATGCGGCGCACGCTCTTCTCTTCGTTTCCAAACTGTAATATTTTCAAATAATTTTTGAATTTCAAAACTATTCATGTCAACGCCATTGAAAGGAATTCATGTCTAAACAAACACCATGTGTATTTTGTAATATCTCTCCTGAAGAAAAAATTCTGGAAAACGAGATCGCCTATGCCCGCCACGATAAATACCCTGTAAATCCTGGACACACACTGATTATTCCTGTTCGCCATATTGAAAGTTATTTTTTAGCGACTGATGGAGAAAAACAGGCATTATGGCAGATGGTTGAAGAAGCAAAAATGATGCTGGATAACCAGTTCCAACCTGATGGATACAACATTGGAATCAATGTAGGTGAACCCTCAGGACAAACGGTGATGCATCTTCATATTCATTTGATACCCCGTTATAAGGGCGATGTGGCTAATCCGCGAGGAGGAGTCCGTGGAGTCATTCCGTCCAGACAAAATTATACATGACACACCAAACACCCGGCCTGATCTTCTTCGTCATCTAGCACATCCTCCAATATTTCAGCAAGAGGCCGATGAGGGGTATATTTTTTTTCACGGGCCATTGCTTTCTCATGCTCCGCAAGAATTTGATCTTTTCTAGCCAATAATTCCAGCAGGGATTCGCCTTGAGTCCAAGTGAACGTTCTGCCATCGCTGTGTTGTTGTTCATATTCAATCGACTTTTGAAACAAGTCGGGATGTTCTTCTGAGAGCCTCACCCATTCATATTTTCTTTGGAAAAAACAGAAGTAACAGCCTGAACGAGTTCTCCAGCGATAATAATCAGGAAGACCAATGCCGCTCTCATCCAGAACCTGTTTGACATCCTCCAGGGCGTAACCATTTTTTCTTATAGGCAGGCCAATTCCCTGTTCCTGAAACTGTTTGATGAGTTGCTGTTGATCATACGCCAGATTAGGACGGTGGCTGTTGATGATTTTGAAATCTTTTGCTTTATAAGGATAAACAGGGTGAATATTGGCTTTGGTGGAAAGGTATCCATCCCGGTTCTCATCAGCGCGGATGCCAATATAACTGTACACTTCATCATCCCCGATAAATTTTTCCAGGGGTTTAATTTTCATGTTGATGGTACACCAGCGATTGTTGGGAGAAGGTAAATAACCCCGGTTCAGATCCATCCATAAGTCAAAAACATGATATTCCCCGCCATCTTTGGTGTGGTGGAGTTCCGGTTTGAGATATTCAATGTGTATTCCCAAACGGGCCTGAATACGATCCAGATATTCGTAGGTTTCTGGCAACTCCTTGCCGGTATCACAAAAAAAATACTCCAGTTGAGGAATGGTCTTGTGGAGCAGGATCGCCAGTGCGGTACTATCCTTCCCTCCTGACAGACCTAAAATATGACGGACCTTTTTAGCCATCTTCATCCTTTCAGTTTTACGATGTTTTCAGTTTTGAGAGGTGGTAGCGGGTCAAATACTTTTTCAATAAGTTTTGCGACAACGGCCATGTTCATATTAGAGTTGTCATGATTATTGAACTGTGAGGTGATTAGAATTTCTTCCGCAAGAGCATTGATTAGATATTCCTGTTCTTTTTCTATCCAGACCATTTGTTTCTGTGCTTCGCCATTGGGATAGAAGAGTTCTACTTTATAAGTTTTAAGAGAGGAATTTTTTATTTGTGATGATGTTTGCAGGACTTCAAGCTGATTGAAATGAGTTAGGATTTTATCAATGGTTGCC
The DNA here is from genome assembly GCA_015232315.1 of SAR324 cluster bacterium. Classification (NCBI taxonomy): domain Bacteria; class Deltaproteobacteria; species SAR324 cluster bacterium. Next base: position 352,466 of record JADFZZ010000001.1, read on the forward strand.
ACAAAATGCGCTTCATCCGTATCATTCCACGATTTTGCCGGTTTATCCGCAATAATCATTAACAACGATTCCAACCAATGCTGAGGGTCTTCTATTTGATCCACAACAGCTTCAACAAACCTTTTCATGAGTTGATCAACACATCTTCCTTTGAGTTTTTCCGCCCTGGTCTGAAGATTAACCCTAAATTCAACAGGATTAAGATTAAAAGCATTCGCAATCAATTTTTGACAGCGTTCAATCAAGAACGTATATGCGTTCCCAAGTTCAGGAATAATTTGTTCCAATTTTTCACGAAGCGTTTTAGCCTGTGCTAAATCTTCCTGAAAGATTTCTAGTGGTGACAATCCACAAGCATTGGGGATGTCAACACATAATAGCTGTTTGGGCTCCGTATTGTTGAGAACCGCCTGCCTTAACGCTATTGCTTCTGGCGATAATCGTTTGGTGTTCAAGGTATAGTTTGGCAACTTCCTCACAAATTGAATCAACGGTTTGGCAATCCCAAGCAGAGTGGGGTTTCTCAGGTTTTTGTTTTTAACCGAGGCCACCCTGAAGACGCTTTCCAATTCCCTGAAGAACTCCTTGCGTAGTCCTGTAAGCCCAAAGTACTTGATAGAAAACCGCGCGGCCTGTTTATCCATTAATTTGAAATGTTCAGGTTGAAGTAACGGAATGAAACTGCCGTCATAATAAATGCCAAGATCATCAGGATGATTGAGCAGAACGGAGGTGAACAATACTGGAAGCAATCCGATTTTTACCCCATAAGGCGGACGAGATAGCTTTTCATACAATAGATCCAATGAAAGGGGATTCTGAGTCGCAGAGAGACAAAACGCTTCAATCGTTTTCCAAACATGGAAGATTCCACATTTTTCATCCGGAGTGGCAAACTTCCACTCCTCCTCCTCCAAACGATGAATTCCTGTATTTCGCAACACAGACTCATACATACTTCTTTCGGGGCCATACCCTGTTAGACCTAACTGTTCCTGAGACTCATTTTCCAGCATGGCGTTGATCAATTCCCGACTGGCTTTGATGCCCTGGGAAGTCAGTTCGCTCCGGTTGATCAATTCATTCCATAAATGAGGGCCTGCATGATATTCACGATCACAAATTATGGATAATTGAGAACTCAGGGAAGTATGATGATTGAGGCGCATCATTTCGTTTTGATACAGACAGCCTACTTGTGACAAGGACGCATCAAAGGCGTAATTCAAGGCATGATTTAATTGTTGATTGCTGATGGCCAGTCTTTGACGCACCTCTTTGCGCGCTACGCCATCGGTTTGCAATTGTGGCGACTTTGCTTCAACCTGCCTCAAGGCCACAAATTCATAACAAGTGTTTTCTAAAGATTCATATCTGTCGGTTGTGATCACAAGAACAGGTTTTCCATCGACGGTGGCTGTGGGAAAATCCTTGATCGCTTCAATTTTCCCAATCCAGTATATCACAATGCCGTCACTGTTGGGCGCATGGCATTTGATTTTTTCCAGGTTGGAATCCTTGTCAGCATAATGCCGTTCAAAATATCTCAGCGTGCCGGTTTCATAGCTATGACGTTGCGCTACTAAAGGAGAGAGCGGACAGTAACGTCCAAGAAGAGTCGCGACAGACGTCTGTTTCAGGGTTTCCAGTTGTTCTCTGGTGGCTTCTTCAATATTAAAATCGGTGCCTTCCCAAATACGGAGTTCATTGATTTGTCGGTGCCATGTCACAAATCCTTTTGTTTGCAAAGATTCAATGATTTCTTTCCATTTGCGTTGTTCCTGCGTGTTAGCGGGTTCATCACACAGGGCATCTACTGTTAATTCAGGCGTTTTGAGGATTCCAACAAGATTCAGCACACCGATGGTTTTGAGCGTCTCAATGACCTCCGGTTCCAGCAGACGTGCGTCATGGACCCTTCCTTGAATTTCCAGCCACTTTTGAAATTGGGGTTGCGAAACGATCGACATTCCAGAGGTTTCTATAAAATAATCATAAAGCTGATGAAGTTTTAACGCTGGTAACGGTCGGCCTGAATTGGGGATCGGTTGGGTTTTTAAGAATTGTATAAAAGAAAAGGGTTCATCGCTGGTTAAAAACGTAAACAGAGACCGATCATTCTGGGCATATCGTTTACAGAGTTCCGGTAGCACGATCGCGGTGAGAGGATGTAACGGATAGATGGCTTTGATCTGTTCATGATTGAGATTTTCAAAATGATCCAGGGCTGATAATTTCTCGCTCCAATGGTTGGCCCATGTTTCAATGGCGGGTGCCAAATCTCGTGCGTTTTGATGATCAATCGCATACCCGATCAAACGGATAAACTGTTCAGAAGAATCCGCAAAAGCGATGTCTTCAAACCGCCCCTGAATTTTTGTCCACTCATTTCGTTGGGTTGAGGTGAGTCGATAGGCATAATCGTTAAAGGATTGATGGAGTAAACAAAACGTAAAGATCTTGCCTTTATCTCCTGCCGTGCTGAGTTCAGCGATTTGCTGGAGTAAATAGACATCATCATGATTTTGGGTTGTGTATTCCAGGCATTTTCCTAATTCATCAATAATCAGCAACACACCTGATTGGGATGCCTGAGCAATTTTTTGCAACAAATGGAGAGCCACTGTGTTGTCAATACTTGCTCCAGTTTCAATTTGAGACAGTTGTTGTTCCAGTTCAACGTAGACATCAGGTTTTTTCTTTTTCCAGAATTGTCCCGCTCCATAACCCAATGCCCTTACAACCGCATTGCTCATGGGTTCCCTCTGAGCGGTTACTACTGCTCTGACCAAGCCTCTTTCAGGGAAATTATTTAAAAAATCGTGAATCAGTTTGGAATCGGAATTTATGGATTCCGTCACAATTTGAACAGCGTTTTTGTGGATAAGACTATCTTTGGGGGCACAAAGAGATGCCAAAAAGTGAGCAAACGCCGATTTTCCTGTACCGTACACTCCTGTCAGCGTCCAGGCTGAGGCCATCCCTGGTGTCAGAAAAGATTTGATAAACCGCTCCAGAGCTTCAATCGACTTGGAGGTCGGTGTATATCCCAAGACACTATCCACTACCTCCAGATCTCGTTCCAGATTGATAGATCGGGTATATCGCCGTCTGAGTTTGATGACCTCTGATAGATACGGCATTAGTTCCTCCTGATATGATAATATGATTCAAGAATATCGTTGGCCAACGTTTCAGGGTTTTCAGCAAATGAAAACTGAATCAATCCGGCGGTATCTGACAAAGCAATCGATGTAAATTTTTTTGATACCTGCTCAATCGCATGGTAGAGCACACTCTCGGTGAGTTTGAAAACGAGTCCGGGGCTACCAATTTCATAAAGCAGTCTGAATATGGAGATGGTACGTGTTTGTTCTTCCTGATTGGCCGCAAATTCAAGACATGCCGCCACAATGATTTCAGGTAAAAGTCCGGGTTTCTGTCCAGAATGAAACGCATAGTGATTTCCACCTGTGTGAAGAATTAAAGAAAGCTCCGCGAAGGGGCAATCCAGCGTTTCTTCACTCATCTTGTTTGGAGATTGCCTGACGTACATGCGCAACAGGCAGTTTACATCTTTGTTCAACGAGGATTCGTTGATTTTGTGATCTGGAAAATCTTTTTGAACACCTTCATTCAACATTTGGAGTAAATCCGGTTGTGTGAATTCCATTTGACGAGATCCATTAAAAATAAGGTGCCAGGCGGTTGCGTAAGATGGTGGTTTGAGAAGATTCCAGTGCAATAACCACAGGGAACCTGAATCTTCAAGAAACGGGTCCCATTTATCTTTTCCCAAAAGTGCCTCGCCAAATGGCGTGGGAAGAAACACACCCGTCGCATCATCCAGTATTTTATAAGCCTTGCACCAATAACGTATGGCTTTGACCATATTTTTGCCCACGCCCAATGTTACAGGAGCATCGTCTCTGGAAAAAATTTGAGGATCTTCACAGGCTTTGTCAAAACCTTTTTTCAGCCAGCCAAACCGGGGATGAAACGTTTCATGCCTGGCAAATACAGGTGGGATTTTTTTTAATGAATCCATAGGCCGATGCAGGGTTGATGGTATTGTCGCAGGAGTGTTTTCAAGAGTTGGAATCATGGCAAACCTTTTCAAAATATCAATCTATGGGTAAAAAGCCCCATTTAGGGATTACAAAAAAAATAAAATACCAAAGGATCGTGATGTCAGTTAACGGTAGCCCGGGGTTACGTCCCCCGGAATGAGCCGGGACGTAACCCGGCTCTACCAATCGTCCCGTGATGGTATCGTTGAGGAGATACCTGAAAATTGGTATGGTATTTATTTTGATGTCCCTTAGGGGTAGATCATCACAGGATTTTAAGTAAATTCAGTATTTCTAAGCTTGAGAGAGGCTTGCTTGAGAATATTGAGTTTTGGCGTGTTATGTCAAGATCCCTCACAGGCGCAAGGGATCTTTTGCAGTTTTTTGTATTAGAGACGAGATCAAAACAGGCGCAACATTTTGGGAAGGGACGGGCGAGGCTCAGAGCCTGACCGTTTTTTGCGTTTTGCTTTTGACGAAATAAAGACTTGGTCTTCAATGGCGTCTACTTCTTCCCGCAAATATGCCTCAAACGTATTTAGTTTCATGGTTCCTCCTTGAATGAACAGGTGTTTCTGTTCTTATCGGCAGGAAACCATCAAACTTAAGGCGAAAACCGGAAAAAAATATACCGGGAATGGTGGCCCCGGGTTCAAGACTGTTAATTTAATAAATTACCAGCGAGAAAATCCCCCTTTTCAAAGGGGGCATGGGGGATTTAAAGCTCAGAATGACATCCCCCTAACCCCCTTGAACCAAGGGGGAATTGGTGTCAGTGCCTTCACAGGGCTTAACTTAACAGACTTGAGCCATGGGTTACGTCCCGGAGGGCGACAAACTGTGGAATTACATCGGGACGTAACCCGATGCTATCGTCTTCGGAATAATAATTTACAGCAACAATTCTGGTATGTTTATTTCTGGCGAGGGCCTAAGTAGAATCTGAATACAATGCTGACGGGCACTTGCGGAGCCTGTCAGTTCCTTGCTCCATTCGTGTTCAAAGGGGTTGGTAAAAGACTCCGTTTTCAAATTCATTCAACTGGAATTCTGTGCTGTAGCCCCGTAACGACTCGGTTGCGCCAATCATAAGGAAGCCTTCTTTTTTCATGGTCCTGGCAATTTTAGAAAACAGGAGCTTCCGACTTTCGGCGTTGAAATAAATGGCGACATTCCGGCAAAGGACAAGATGGTTTTTATTTTGTTCCATAAAGCTGTCCATCAGATTGATCTGACGAAACATCACACGCTTTCGAAGCTCTTCTTTCACTTGCCAGCGCCCCTTGTCGGTCGGCGAAAAATAATTGTCACGTCGTTGCATTGACAGACCGCGCTTGATGTTAAACTCATCATAAATGCCTTCTCTTGCCGTATTCAACACACCATTCGCAATGTCTGTGCCGACCACCATAAACCGATTGACGAGGGAGGTTCTGCCGCTTTTTTTGCAAACTTCATCAATCAGCATGGCCAGTGAATACACTTCCTGTCCTGTGGAACAGGCGGCAGACCAGATATTGATTTCATGCGCACCGCGTTCCACCAGTTGAATCAGGTCTGGAATAATTTTGCGCTCCAGCGTTTTCCAGCAGGAATCATCACGAAACCAGAAGGTTTCATTGGTGGTCATCAAATCAACCAGACGGGGCCATAATTTACTATTCGCGGCAAGCAATCGGTGCAACTCCCCATAGGTTTGCGCGCCCAGTTCCTGCGCAAAGTCCGCCAGACGTGTTTCAATGAGGTAACTTTGATCCTCGTTCAGGGCCAGTCCGCAGATTTTGACCATCAATGCTCTCATCTGCGTGAATTCATCATAGGTGATTCGACTTACCATGGGATCCTGTATTTCTATGGGAGAAGGTGTGTTTGGAAACGTGACAATTAAACCTGATAGGAGGCAAGTTCCTGGATACGTGGACCAAGATCCTCCACTGATAAGACTTCATCAGCCAGTCCCAGGTCAAACACACTGCCGGGCATACCCCAGACCACCGATGTCGCGGCATCCTGGATCAGAGATATGGTGCCCTTGGGCTTGAGTTGGCGAACACCTTCCGAGCCATCCCGTCCCATACCCGTCATCACCACACTGAGGACTCTGCGTTCAAAGACTTTCGCTACAGACAGGAACAACACATCCACAGAGGGTTTACAGTTATTCACAGGAGGCTGATTATTTTCAACCAGCAGAAAATTTCCGGAAGAATTTTTTTCAAGCACCATGTGTTTGCCGCCCGGGACAATATATGCCCATCCGGGTTTAATGCTTTCATTGTTTTCTGCTTCCTTGACACGGGTCTGTCCTGCTTTATCCAGGCGTTCGGCCAAGGACAGGGTGAACATGGGAGGCATGTGCTGGACGATCAAAATCGGACAGGGAAGAGGGCTGGTAATTTTGGAAAAAACCTGATGCAGCGCATTGGGGCCACCGGTTGAGGAACCGATCACCACAAGCTGAACACGGTCAGACAGGGATCGGGCCACTGAGATATGATTCACAGGAGGTCTGATGACGGCAGGTTCCGGTCTGGAAGCTGGTGCTGGCGAGGAGGGAAAATCGAGTTTTGTACGTTCGAGGCGTTCCCTGCTCAGTCGTGCGATTTTTTTTGTCTGTACCACCTGAATGAGACGTTCCAGTTGTCCCTTGAGGACATCCATTCCTTCCTGCATGTTGGCCGCAACAGGTTTAGGAACAAAATCCAGAGCACCCAACGCAAGCGATCTCATGGTTGCCTTGGCATTGTCCATATTGAAACCGCTGATCATGATGGCTTCAATAAAGGGCATACTGCTTTTCAGATGCTTCAGCGTTTCTACGCCATCCATTTCCGGCATCATCACATCCAGCAAAACCAGATCAGGCTGAAGTGCTTCGGCTTTTCTGAGGGCGATTTGACCAGAGGCCGCCACACCAACACATTCCGCAGTGGGAATTTCAGAAACGACCCGGTTCAAAATCTGTCGAAAGGTGATACTGTCATCGACAACCAGTACTTTTACAATATCAAAATCACGCATGGGCATCACTTGTTGGAATTAGCCTTGACCACAAAACACATTTTCACCAGTTGATTGATATCCAGCAGGATGACCAGTTGTTTTTCACGCTGAATCACACCATAGACAAATTCACGTTTGATGCCTGATAAATTGGAGGGGGGAGACGTGATTTCGTCTGAATTGATATTCAATACATCCCCCATTTTATCAATGACAATGGCCATTGGATCGTGAACCTGCGTTTTGAGTTGGCTGAATTTCTGGATTCGCAAAGATTCCATTTCAGCTTCTGTTTTGAAAATAATCAGTCTGCGGTCTTCCAGAGCAGGAGTTTGCCGGTCTGAAAGAAAGAAACGCGGATCCATGATGGTCAGAATCTGTCCACGCAGGTTCATCAGTCCCAGGATATACTCCGATGATTCCGGTACAGGCGTGATATCATGAATTTTTCCAATTTCTTTGGTCAGCAGAATATCAATTCCAAAGATGGTTTTTCCAATATAGAAGGTGGCAATTTGAGGCATAAGCACGTCACTGATCGGGGGGTTATACGTATTTAATCAATTGAGAATAGATATTTTCCTTATCCAGCTTGACCAGCCATTCATTGAAACCTGCTTCCTTGCCAAGGTTGACAATATTGGCGTCATTGATGGAAGTCAGCGCAAGCACAGGCAACCTCTGCCAGTTTGGATTTGCCCTGATATTTTTTATCAGTTCCAGACCGTTCATGACAGGCATCTCAATATCACTCAACACCAGATCAAAGGTTTGTTTCGCAAGAATTTCAAGAGCTTCTTTACCATTCGTTGCTGTCACGACATGAAACCCGGCTGTTTTGAGATAGTCGGTCACAATGGTCAGAAAAAAGGGGGTGTCTTCAACCAGCAACACTTTTTTATCACTGAATTTATCCATTTTTTTCACCACCACACTTTCCGGTTCACCCATTTCCAGCACAGCGTACAAATCCAGAATCAGGGTGATTTTGCGATCAATCAGGGTTGTTCCAATGATGCCATGATGTTTGATACTGCCTTTTTCCAGATGAATATGCAGATTTTTGGTATCAATCACCCTGTTGATTAAAATACCAATAGGAATTGCGGATTGTTTGGGGATGATGATATTGGGATTGTCCACTCGTTTTTTGGGTTGCTGAATCGGCAGGTAGTCTTCCAGACGCAGAATGCGCATCTGTTCTCCCCGATACTCAATATATTCCTTGTCGCCAATATGCTGGATATCCGTGATTTCAATATCATCAATCCTGCGAATAAGCGGAATTGCCAGGCCAAACTGTTCTTCGGAACCATTGTCAAAAATCAGAATCGACTGGGTTTCCATTTCTTTATGCGCGGCGTCTTCATACAGTTTGTCTTCAGTCAATTGATCGGATGACAGCAACTGATTTTTTTCTACAAACCCCGGAATATCCATGATCAGTGAAATTGCGCCATCCCCCAGAATGGTGGCTCCGGAAAAATACCGGAGATGTTTGAGGTATTCAGGCATGGGCTTGACGACGATTTCTTCACTGCCCAGCACTTCATCCACAATCACACCAACCCGACTGGAACCGATTTTGACAATCAGAATCCTGAGACTGGCTTCCTCATTCCGTGGTTCTTCCGCATACCCCAGTCCCCGGGTAAGCGACAGCAACGGCAACAACTTGCCACGCAGCCTGAGCACGGCATTCCCTTGTACTTCGCCAATCATGGTCTGATGATCCTGAGGTTTGAGCATCACCAGTTCTTCGATACTCACCTGTGGAATCGCAAAGCGCTGATTGTTGGCTTTGACGATCAGGCAGGAAACAATCGCCATGGTCAACGGCAAGGTCATGGTCAAGGTTGTGCCTTTGCCCTTTTCTGAAGAAACTTCAACGGTGCCGCCTAGTTGTTCAATGTTGCTTTTGACCACATCCATTCCCACACCGCGTCCCGAAACAGAGGATACTTTTTCCGCGGTTGAAAAGCCTGGCGCAAACACCAGGTTCAATTTGTCCTTATCAGACATATTGGGAACCATTTCAGCGGTAATGACGCCTTTTTCAACAGCCTTCTGGACAATCACAGCCACATCAATGCCTTTTCCATCATCCATCACCTGAACAATCACCTGGCCGCTTTCATGATAGGCCTTCATTTTCACTGTGCCCTGTTCCGGTTTGTTTTTCTTCAACCGGACTTCCGGAAGTTCAATACCATGATCTGCGGTATTGCGAATGATATGTGTCATTGGATCAGACAGTGACTCAATGATGGTTTTATCCAATTCCACATCATTGCCTTCCGTAACCAGTTGTATTTTTTTATTCAACTGCTGCGACAATTCACGGATCATCCTTGGAAATTTCCCGAAAACCATGCCTATTGGTTGCATCCGGGTATTCATGATTTCTTCCTGAAGCTCTGTTGTCACCATGTTGAAATTCTGCAAAACACTGCTCAAACCATTGATCTGCTTCACAATGGGTTCACTCAATCTTAAAATTTGATTTCTGGCGAGAACCAGTTCGCCTGCCAGATCGACCAGTTTGTTCAACCGGGACACACTGACACGAATGGTTTCATCAATTTTTCCGCTGGCTTTTGCCTGCGCGGCGCCCGGATCTTTTACCGGTGTGACGGGAGCCTTTGCCACCGCTGGTGAGGACGCTGGTTCGGAAGGTGTCAACTGAGTTGTGTTGACGGCCGGTGTCGCAGGAACAGCCTGTTTCGCTGGCTCTGCAGGCTCCTCCTCGGTCGCTTGTGATTCCAGCAGGGGCATTTCGTTGTAGGCCGTATATTTCAATTCGTTGTCACTCTGTTGAAACAACAAAAACGCATCCGTTTCATTGGTGAACCAGTCCTGCATTTCACCGGTATTGATCTGGCATGTATTTCCCGATTGAATTCTGAGACCTTCACTGACGACATCACTATCGAGAATGGAAGAAAACAGGAAAACCGCGCTGATATCAGTGGCTGTTTCCGGAGGAAACGCTGGAATATTGACCACGTCAAACTGGAAGTTGACAATTTTCCCGAACCCTTGAATTTCATTGATATATTCAGCTATAGACATTCTTGATTGGTTCAGATGATCTTTCAAAGATATCCGAACACCATACAGATTCAGCCCTTCGCCCATAACACCTTCCCACATGGACTCTGTCAGCCTGATCGTGAGGGCAAAGGGTCTTGTTTCAACTTCGGGTTCTTTTTCCGGAATTTTTTCAGGCGCGACAACGATGGGTTGGACGGATTTTTTCGCAGGTGCCGGCGTTGCTGGATTGAGACTGCCCAACTGTTCAAGGCGGCGATGTACTTCCTGAATATTCACCGCGTCCAGATTCTGAGGATTTCCCAACATCTGTGACAGCAAATCATATCCCGCAAGCAGCATGTCCGTATGTTCAGACGTGATGGTGATGAGATTTTCCCGCGCTTTGGAAAGCAGACTTTCCATCGCATGCGCGATCTGGGTAATCTTGTCGAGACCAAAAAAACCAGCGCCGCCTTTAATGGTGTGAACGCTGCGGAAGAGTTGATTGATATTGTCATGATCCTCCGGATCCCGTTCGATCTTGAGCAGACCTGACTCAATCATGGCCATGTGTTCCTGGGCTTCTTCAATGAAGCCATTCATCATCTCGGCATCACTTAACATAAACACCTTCTACAGAAAATTGTTCAACAAGATGTATGGCATCAAACAGCTTTTGAAGCTGGTCAGAACAATTTACAATTTCAAAATTTCTTTTTGAATTCTGCACTGATTTCCACAACGATAGCATAAAAATGAGGCCATCCGCATCAATGTCGGTTACTTTTTCGAGATTCATTTTGAACGTTTTCCAGTTTTTTTCACTGAGTGCCTGCATTATCGGCTTTTCCAGTTTTTCCAGAGCGGCAGCCTCCAGAGAAACCTCCGGACTGCATAGCAACTCTTTCTGTTTTTTATTCACACGGATCATAATTTACTCCTGAACTTACTTATATTCGGGTTACCTGTACAGAATCAATATAGTCCAACTTACGCAATTTGAAGGCCAACGTCTCTGCGGAGGTTTTATCCATTCGACCGACACGAACACGATAAAGTTTAGTTTTATCGGAAGCAAAAGTATGGATAAACGCATTGGCATAACCACTCTGTTTCAGCTTTTCAACAAGCTTTTCAGCGGTTTCTCTGCTACTGGAGGTAAACACCTGAACGGTGTATTGCGAACCATCCGAAACAACAGCCTGGGTGGCTGCCTGTTGCGAGACAGGGGGGGGCTCCACCTGTTCTTTTGCGGGTGCCGTCGTTTTGGCTGGTGGTGTGTCTTTTTTCACATCCCCGGAAGGATTCAATGAATCACCGCCCTTAACACCCGTAGCCACCACAATAGCCTCTGCCGGTTGTTCTCCGGTTATTTCCCGGGTGGTGTCCTGCAATTGTTTGGCACGAGCCTTGAGGTTTGTCAGATCCTCCGTTTCACTGGAACCAATTTTTGCGTCATCCATCTCAAAAAAGGATAGATCCTCATTGGACAGCTTTTCAGGCTGCTGAGTAATCCCCACATTCTGTGAAACACTCAACTCTGCGGGATCACGCAAACTCTTGCCGGTGACAAGTCCCATATAGAAACTGATGACCAGACACGTGCATCCCAAAACACACAGGACCACGACATGTAACTCAGATAATTGAATACGGAAGGTTTTTCCGGTTTTAACAGATGGCATTGAAATATGTGTGAATAGAGGTTACTGACTTATAAAAATGAGATCTATCCAGTTTTTTCCTGATTTTTCCCAATAAGTCAACGAGCATTCTGAAAGGAATCATGTCTCAACAAACAAATACACCCGTCAAGGACAGCGACTGGTATATTCTCGGCGCAGGTTCTATTGGCTTGCTCTTGGCGTCCAGTCTGCTCCAGAGCGGTGAATCTGTCACGTTGATCCTGAAATATCAATCTCAACTTGAGCATATTAAAAAAAATGGAGGAATTCTTTTTGAAAAAGAGGATCACCGGGTTTTGCTCCCGGTAAAGGCTATCACAGCAACCATGCTCCCACCTTGCCTTTCACGCCTGATCATTGCGGTTAAAGCACACCAGACATTGGCCGCGATGCAGGATGTGTCCTCACATCTGTCAGCAGAAAGTCTGGTGATTCTGGCGCAGAACGGTATGGGAACTGAAGAACAATTACGCAAGGAGTTCAACCAACTGAATCCTGTTCTTGCCAGCATCACTCATGGTGCCTATCAACCTGAGCGGTATCATGTCATCCATGCCGGAATGGGAGAATGCTGGCTCGGCTGTTCTGACAGACTGGGTCCTGACCAGCAGGAATTACTCAAAGCGCTTTATAACACAGAACTCCTGGTGCAGTGGGATACAAACATTCAACTCCGTCTCTGGAAAAAACTTATTGTAAATTGTTGCGTCAATCCCTTAACCGCCATCTTGGGTTGCCGCAATGGGGATTTACTGGCACATCCTCAGGGGCCAAGTCTGATCCGCAGCATTTGTTTGGAAATTCTGCCCGTCGCGCAGGCCGCCTCAATTTCTCTCTCTTTAGGCGAGATGAGCCTGCTTGTTGAACGCGTTTGCACGACTACAGCAACCAATTATTCCTCGATGTTTCAGGACATCCAGCAGGGACGCATGACCGAAATCGATTATCTGAATGGCTATGTCCTGCGGGAGGCTGAAAAAATATACACTCATTGTCCCTGCAATGAAATGCTGACACACATGATCCACTTTATGGAACAACAGCGAGCCGTTGAGGTTGACGGGGTTTGTCATATTTTCGGCCACAAATTGTAGGGGCGAACCTGTGTGCAACCCCGGAAATTACAACGGTCGCATAATCAATGAAACACATGCGGCAAAGAACTGTCAGATTAACTTGAGATTCTCATGAAACCCCATTACCGTTCCGCGCTTCACTCAAGCAGAGAGTCATGAAATTATGTGGATATCCCTTATTACCCTGATTGTTTTAATAGTGCTCATCATCGGCCTCATCAGAGAAGTCAGCACTCCTGCTGTCCTGATGTTCGGTGCCATGCTGTTTTTCATGGTCTCAGGAATTGTTACTACGGAAGAAGCTCTGGCGGGGTTCGCCAATTCCTCCATGTTGACTGTGGCCGCGATGTTTGTCGTAGGCGCCGGACTGGAACGCACCAATGCGTTGAGTGTGCTGTCAAATGGTCTTTTTGGCCGTGGAAAATCAATATTCATTGCCATGGGGCGGATTTTTGGTATTGCCGGAGCCAGTTCTGTGTTCATGAACAACACAACAGTGGTGACAGTGTTGGTTCCAGCAGTGCTGGACTGGGCAAAACGTCGAAAATTTCAGACATCCTATTTTTTGCTTCCATTGTCATACATGGCAATTCTGGGTGGAACCTGTTCTCTCATTGGAACCTCCACCAATCTGATGATAGACGGGTTGATGCAGAACCATCAGCTTCAGGGAATGTCCTTGTTTGAACTCGCATGGGTGGGTGTTCCCATCACAATGGCCGGGTGGTTGTATCTGGTGTTGTCCAGTCGCTATATTTTAAAAGGACAATCCGATCTGGTATCCCGGGTCATGGAAACGCAGAAACAATATATTTGCGATGTGATTGTTACCGCCGAATGCAAACTGGTGGGCAAGAGCATTGAAGACGCGGGGTTGCGGCATCTGGAAGGATTGTTTCTGACCAATATTGAACGAGAACATGAATTCATTGGTCCTGTCTCTCCTCGTGAACATCTGTTTGCCGGAGACCGTCTGATTTTTGTGGGAAAAGTTGAAACGCTGCCCCAGATTCAGCAAATTCCCGGTATTGTTCCCGCCTATCAGGAATTTTTTAATCAGGAAAAACAGCATTCCAATCTTGAACTGTTTGAAGTGGTTCTCTCCTACACCTCACCACTGGTCGATAACAATTTAAGAGATGTTCACTTTCGCTCCCGTTACAATGCGGCCGTGATTGCGGTGCACCGCCCCGGCACTGTGATACACGCCAAACTGGGCGACATTATTTTCAGACCCGGCGATGTCCTGATGGTGCAGGCCACCAAGGATTTTTATACGGAATGGAAATATTCGACGGATTTTCTGCTCGTTGCCAAAGCCGATGGAAAACCCGAAAAACCTTCACGCTTCACGCTCATGTCTCTGGGCATTGTCGTGGTGCTGCTGATTGCGTTGACCACCGGCGTGCTACCGGTTCTGCATGGTTCGTTTCTGGCCGCGGCGGCCATGATCATCTCGGGATGTCTGTCATTGAATGAAGCCAAAGAAGCACTTTTCAAGGAATTTGGCATTCTGGTGATGATCGCATCCGCTTTTGGCGTAGGCAAAGCTATTGAATCCAGTGGACTGGCACAAATGCTGGCGAGTGGGATTATGGGGTTGATTGGAACGCCCCATCCTGTTCTTGTACTGGGAATCATCATGGTGCTGACCGCGCTCTTTACAGAATTTGTCACCAACAACGCTGCCGCCGCCCTCATGTTTCCTGTGGGAATGGCAAGTGCTTCAGTGCTGAATGTTGATCCGCGACCTTTTGCGATAGCAATCGCCGTCGTTGCGTCACTCGCCTTTATCACACCCTTCGGTTACCAGACCAATTTGATTGTGTATGGTCCGGGAAACTATAAAATGCGAGACTATCTGGCTCTTGGATTCCCGTTAAAACTTCTGACACTCGTTATTGTTCTGGGCTTGATCCCCTGGTTCTGGCCCTTTTCCTGAAAACCGGTTTATTGGTACCTCATGCAACACCTCAATAAAAATATCCCATTCCCCTTGTTTCAATGGATCAGTCTGGTTGCGTCCGTTCTGACCTGGCCACTGATTTCATTTGGCGCGATCGTCCGTTTACATGGTGCGGGACTCGCCTGTCCGGACTGGCCCTTGTGTTACGGACAACTCGTACCTCCTCCCGGTCTTGAAATCGCCCTGGAGGTTGGGCACCGTTTTATCGCGACCATCCTTGGAATGGCCATCATCGGTCTGGTCATGTTGTCGTATCGCATGGAAAAATACAGAACCTATCGCAAAATGTGTCTGCTGGCATTGTTTCTGGTCATCATTCAGGGAATCCTTGGCGGACTCACTGTCACCATGCGCCTATGGCCACCGGTGGTTTCCATGCACCTGATTGGCGGAAACCTGCTGTTCGCCCTGCTGGTGTATATCACATGGCTTTCGTTCAAACAACATCACTGCGAAGTGACAGGACAGTCGTTGCCCACTGCGCGCCCCTTCACTTCGTTATCCCGCAATGCCCAATGGATGTTGGTTTTATTTTTCGTGATCATCGGCTCCGGAGGTGTCAACAGTACCACCTATTCCGGATATGCCTGTGAGGCTTTCCCCGGCTGTCATCATGGCAGCGAGTTTTCTTTCAGTATGAGTTACCAGACGTATAAAGATCAGGTTTTTCCCGGTCCCCCCACAGAACTGGAAGGACAATTCATGCCGGAAACGAACAATGAGTGGGTTCATATGCTACATCGTTTATTGGCGATTGCCGGAGGGTTGGCTATTATGATCCAGTCCTTCCTTCTGTTCAGAAAATACAGGAACAAATCGGTGCGCGGAGCGATGCTGGGCATTGCGCTGCTGATTCCTCTGGAAATCATGGTAGGAGCCATGAACGCTGTGTTTCGGGTTCCAGTTCCGATTTCCGCGCTACACACAGGGATTGCGGCCACGGTGATTGGTTTATTGAGTTTTTGTCTGGTGAAAGGAATACATGACCCCCTGGATTAACTGGCTCCCAACTGTCAATGCCTGCCTGAACAGTGTCGCGACAGTTTTACTGCTCATGGCATATCAAGCCATTCGAGCACGAGACGAACAGAAACATCGGAAATTGATGCTTTCAGCCCTTGGTGTTTCAGGATTGTTTCTGTTGTTTTACACCATTTATCATATGGAAGTCGGCTCTGTCCCTTTTCAAGGGCAAGGATGGATTCGAACCTTGTATTTCCTTATTCTGATTCCACATATTCTGCTTGCCGCCATGCAGTTACCAATGATTGCTCTGGCTGTTTATTTTGCGTTTAAAGACCAGCGTTCCAGGCACATCAAAATGGTTCATTGGGCGTATCCTGTCTGGCTGTATGTATCTGTGAGCGGTGTGCTGGTGTATCTGATGCTGTATCATCTCCCGGTAAATGGCTGAGTTCTGGTGATCTAATTTCCTTCAATCTTTCAAATCCATAGGAATGGCATGCGTAAAAAGTCCAAAGGACCTGTTTTTACCTCTCTTGAAAAAAAAAGTATTATTGGCCTCAGCCTCATTCTGTTTTTCCGAATGTGCGGACTATTTCTGGTATTGCCGGTATTCAGCGTATTGGCGCTTGATTTACAACATGCTACACCCTTTTTGATCGGACTGGCTTTTGGTTCCTATGCGCTGTCTCAGGCGATTCTTCAAATTCCGTTTGGAGTCTGGAGTGATAAATATGGCCGAAAACGACTGATCACCATTGGACTTGTGCTCTATGCGGCAGGAAGCATCATCGCGGCGCTTTCAGACTCCATTTACTGGATGATTGGCGCACGTCTGGTTCAGGGATCGGGGGCGATCAGCGCCGCTATTTTTGCGTTGATTGCTGATTTGACCCGTCCGGAGGTCAGAACCAGGGCCAATGCGGGTCTTGGCGCAAGTGTCGGCCTGTCCTTTGCGATTGCCATCTTTCTGGCGCCCTTTCTCGGACACTGGTTTGGCCTGCATGGTATTTTCTGGCTTACAACCGCGCTGTCACTCTGCGGAATTATCTGTTTACACTGGCTGGTTCCAACTCCGGCCACCATCATTCATGCTACAGACCATCCCCGCGTCAAAATTTCACTGGTTCTGAAAAATCCTTCCCTACAGATCATCAACTGGGGTGCTTTCGTTTGTGGTATGGGGCTTTCCCTGATGTTTTTCATGGTTCCCCTGTTGCTCAAACAACATGGCTTTCTCAGAGAAGATTTGTGGATGGTTTATCTGCCCATGCTGATTCTTGGAGGATTGGCCATGGTTCCGGCCGCGATTGTTTCAGAAGTAAAAAACAGGTTCCGTGAAGTGATGCTGGCCGGTATTCTGATTTTAATGGTTTCTACCGTCACACTCCTGATTGGCTGGAGTCACCCCGGAACAGGCTGGTTTATCGCCACTCTGCTCATATTTTTTATGGGATTCAATATGTTTGAACCCATTTTCCCCTCACTTGTGACCCGTATGACCACACCCGAAACCAAAGGTACAGCCAGTGGTGTGTATAACTTTTCCCAGTTTATCGGGCATTTTTCCGGTGCGACGCTGGGTGGATTGCTGTATCAGAGCCATCCTTATGTGCTGGCCTCCATGCTGTTGCTGGTTGAAGGCGTGTTTTTTCTGGTCATGCTCCGATTTGCCAATCCAGACCGGGCAGAGGTCATGGCCAACGAAGTTCCTGCCTGAAAATTTTTCATGGGATTGGCCCACGGTAGTGGTTCCGTTTGATGTAAAGTCAGAATTGAAAATTGCATTATATTCTCCATAAACAGCATGAAAATGGGGAGGCGGAAGATCTCCAAAAAATAGTTTAATCACTATTCCATGTCGACGGTGCAATATTCTGCATTCGTTGGCATCATGATTTGGTTTGATTCTGGCAGTGGTTCCGTTTGATGTAAAGTATTTTTGTCTGGTCTTTTTCCCATTAATAAATCAGTAAGTTACATTTTTCAGAGGAAGTTTATGCAACTTACTGAACAGCAATGTCCCTATTGCGGGAGTCATGAAATCACCTTTAGTCGAGATTATCAGACACAATCGGAACAACGGAAGATTTTTTTTCTGTGTGCTCTGTAAGGAATCGCACAGAAATAACTTACCCATTTGCCTCCAACCAGCCAAAGCACAGCTATGGAGAGAAAGATTTATAGTTGGGAATGTTATTGATGAGCGATTCCTAACACAAATTTTTCCGAAACAAAAAAATACCCCGTTAGAAAATTTGAAAACGCCCCTATCCCGGATATCCATGGTCATCAATGCCCTGACCGAAGGAATGGGAATCAACGCGGTCACGCGCACCTTTCAAGTGAGTAAAAACAGCGTTTACCGTTGGCCTCAATCACTTGCTTAAAGGCATCATCCGTTAAATGACCTACTTTTGAAACGATTAGTGAGTAATTGGCGGTGAACAATTTACCTGGACGGGCGTAACTGATGACCTGCAATGATCCTGAAGCAAAACTGGGGGTAGTCAGTTCGATGGACTTCTTGTCTCCATAAGGCTTGCTGGTGACTTGACATAAAATCCAATCGTCTTTCCCTGCTTCAGCTAAAGCGATTGCGGGGCGTAACTTGGTCTGCGATAAATCTGAAAAGGGAAACCTCACTAAAACAACGTCACCTACTGCAAGTGAGACCATGCTCTATCCTCCTCAGGACGATTCCAGTCTTCGGCCAGTACACCCTCACTTAACAAAGCTGTTTCCGGAATAAGATGAATGGGGTCTTGTTCCAGAATGGTGACCAACGCTCGTTTAGGGCCAGACAATTGAATAGGTTCAAGCAGATGGACGCATCCTCGTTCATCAATGGTGGCTTCTACTGTTTGGATCATAATGTCTCTCCTGCTAACTTTAAGTTCCCAACCCACTGACTAAAATCCCACCCTGGCTGGGTAACTTTGGGGGATCTCTAATGAATGCCTATTATTAGGCCATGCAATATCTTCACAAAAACTACTGACAATGTCCAGCGTGCCCAACGCCCCGAATGAGGGGCCTGTGACATGCCACTGAACTGTGGAAAAGAGATGAACCTGGAATTAAGCACAAACATTGGAAAAAGCGCAGTGTCACAGGTCAGTCTCAATTCGATTGTTCGGGAGCGCCAAGAAAAGCTTGGTGCATCTTTTGGGGTGCAAGTCCCCATTGGGTAAGGTCTAGCCAGCCACCCATACCGAGTGTTGCGCCGGAGGCGGAGACATTTACCTGAGAGTCTTGTGGGTATCCCCCTGATACTTAATGAATAATTGGGAGATTAACAAAAGTTAATCAAATTCGCCAGAAGAAAACCAGGAAAGATGTTGAACAAGATCGGTGAAGCGTACACAGGGAAATCAGTAGGCCACAGGGCAGGCCGCACTTCCTGAAGCATAAAGCAGCCCCGTAAAGATGGGAGCGGTCGGCGACAGTCTTTGAACGCTGGAAGCCAACAAGAAGGAATCGTAGAGAGGCGAGATTCTGGAGAGCCCGTCGGGGTCGTCATAGGGCGTGGCATGCTGAGAGAGATGTATCGAAGAACTTGGGAGATCCTGTAAGTTCCTTGAAGGAAGGACAGCAAAGAAGCTAAGGTAAGAATATTGTGGCACTGGCGGGAAACCAGCCAGCAAACAGAGAAGACAAAATCGAACATACAGCAAAATGATTGCCTTTAAGGTAAGTTGCTTTAACCCAAAACGCAGGGATCTGCGCGGGGGCAGTTCAGTAATGGGCTGTCCTACCGCAACCCTGAATGGTATTGTTTCATGGTTGAATATACTCAAATGCCACAATGGTAATGTCATCATCCGCTTCTTTTCCCTGTGTATATAAATTCACATGTTCTAACAAATGAGACAAAAGGAAGTCTAGATCATGATTTCGATTTTCCTTCAGAAAGTCACGTATTCCACCTATTCCAAATATTTTTCCATCTAAATTTTCTCTCTCATAGATTCCATCTGTATACAATATTCCTTTGTCTCCGTGCATCAATTTATATTTCGTTTCTTGAACCATAAACACTGGTTTGGGAAAAATTCCAAGTAGAGTTCCTTTCCCTTCCAGGATGATTGGATCATTTCCGTTAGCTGGTATCACAATTAAAGGAGGATGTCCCGCGATTATCGTTCTCAGTTCTCCCTGTGGATTGATGTTGGCTAAAATAGCAGACATAAAGCGGTCGTCTGGTAAATGCTGTTCAAATACCTCATTTAGATGCTCCATAATCCGCTCTAGAGAAGCTCGCCCTTTTTCCAATAAGAGAACATTGGCCATTACTGTGGATAATGCCGCTGCGACACCGTGTCCAGTGCTGTCTCCCAAAAACAAATTATATGTCTCGTTTTCATAAGGATAAATTTTGTAGATATCGCCGGAAACATGGGAATGAGGAAGATATTTAGTTGCGATTTTAAGATATGGAGGATTGGTGTACTCAGTAAATAAATGCTTTTGAATGTTTTGCGCAACTAATAAATCCTGAGTTATCATCTCATTTTTTTCTCTCAACTCCTTGTTTGCTTCTGATAATTGCAGAGTTCTCTCCTGTACTTTTAATTCCAGAGTTTGATTGAATTCATGAAGTTTATTCCTGGAAGTCAGCAATTTAGAAACCATAGTGTTAAAGGCTTCTTCCAGTACCTTCAATTCATTATGGCCTGAAGTCTTGATATCAATATTAATATTTTCCAAATTATCCAGATTCAATTGTTCTGTAGCGGAAGTCAGACAGAAAAGTGGGCGGCTCAGTAAAATACGTCCAATATATAAGAAGATTATCCACAGCGATATAGTCTTGATAAAAGCGTTAATAATAACGAAAAGAAATCCATATTTAATTTTTTGAAATACCACCTTGTTGCTGGAATAAAATGTTCCCTCTCCAACCTTAGTTCTGGAACCATAAAAATCGGAATATATGATATCAAACTTATACCAGAATAATCCTGAAAATAATTTATTTTTTTCTTCAACCAGAACTGAATCACTTCCCCCTTTGAGAAAGACCATCTCGTTCTTTTGATTGAGGATGACACCAGCGCCTGATATTCCGTCATTTGTCTCAATTTTAACTCCAACAATAACCGGAAGCTTTACAATGCCATTCAACAATAAATTCTCCTGAGATACATTTACATCCCAAATTGCTTGAGAAAGACCAGCTTCAAAGGTTCCGTGAAATACTTTTAAATCATTTAAAATATCGTCTTTAGTCTTGTAGTATTCCGCTCCCATATGAACCAGAGTAACTGTTACAGCAATCAATAAATAGATGGAAAATACAACTTTTAAAAGTTTTGTCGCAATAGAATCTTTGACTGAGACGGAAGTGTAACTTGACATCATATAGCATATCTTCTTTCAAAATATCGCGGCATTTTTTCAATCTAAATTTTCCAAAATGGGACGAATAATGTAAAAAATCATAAAAGACTATTTTTCAGGAGCATGACCATAAAATTCTTTAACATAATTCCGATATCTTTTTATACTGGATTCATCTAACCAAAATTCATAAAAAGAGTGAAATTCTAGTGTGTTTCTGTGGTTTTCGAGAATTGAATCCACCTTTTGTTTGAGTTTCTTACCCCAGTCAGTTTTAGGAAATCCAAAATAAGGAATCGCACAGAAATAACTTACCCATTTGCCTCCAACCAGCCAAAGCACAGCTATGGAGAGGAAGATTTATAGTTGGGAATGTTATTGATGAGCGATTCCTTAGCATATGGCCCGCTTGATATGTATCCAGGTGGAAAATCCGAAATAACCCATGTGATTTTTTTCTCAGCATAGGCATCCGGAACAATTCCTGAATAAAAGACCAACCCTATCAATATGTAAAACATAAATTTTTTCACTTTAACTCCTTACAGAACAAAATGAACACAATAACTGATGCGCTAATGCCCTGACTCGTTATAGCCGAACGTCTGAATGAGCTTTTGAAGGGGGACGAGAACCCAAGCAAAGTCTCAAAACTTTCGTGTGTTACTGAACTTGTAAAAAGGAAAAAACTGAGTCCCCTTCAATAAGCTCCATTTTTTGTTCTGCAATTCTCGAATCATTATTGATTGATTTTTTTGCGAAGAGGCTCAATGATGAGGATATTCCATGCCTTACGAAAAGACGGGATTTCTTCTGGGTTGAGCCATTCTTCAACTTTGGTTCTCATTTGTATGGTATCTCTCAATGAAGCCTGATCTATCTTTTCAATAACATGTTTCCCCCAAGCATTTCTAGTACAGGCAACTCCGCCAACCATATATTGGTCTTTTAAGTCTTGGATTTCTTGAATTTTCAGGACTTGAAATGAATTCTCTAAATTTGAGTTTCGCTTAATATAATTGAGCACCCACGAGAACTCTGTGACATAATCAATTCTATTCAAGTCCAGCATTTTTACTAACCCAACACTTAAATCTGTTCCGGCTCGTATAAAGACATTTTTCTGTGTCTGATACTTTGCAATAATGGGTGAAACGATAAGTCCATAAGATCGTTCATGAGCGATACCCATTCTGAATCGAGTATCATTTAATAACGATTCTAACGAAAGACTATTTTGATTGAAAAAATATTGCTGATAGACAGGTTGGCTCATGATAATACGAAGTGAAGGAGTAGTGATGTTATTTGAGAAGATTGCAACTTTATTACGCTCTGGGGTAGAGACATTTACATGAGAGCATAAATTTTTTCCTTCTTTCATATCCGCATAAATTCTGGCTACAGAGGCCCATCTTCTCTGATGAGTGTATTCGGGTAATCCTGCTTGCAAAATTGAAAGGGTTTCAGTTCCAAAACCGGTTCCTTTTAATTTTCCTTCCTTGATAAAGGCTGGAGGAAATTCAGAGGTATACCACTGGATTTTTTTCATTTCGTCACAATATGAAACTTCTCCATGCATTCCTAAAACCACAATCAATAAGATAAATCGCTTCATTGTTAGATATATTGATTTCACTATGAATTCCCTTTTGTGTTTAATGCAGAACGTTTGAGCTAAGCTGCGGCTGCCACGGGACACAACTTGTTGCCGAAGCTAAGCAATGAAAAATTGGCTGTGAATTTTGAGAAGGGCACGCCGTGGTAGCCGTCAGCTTCAGCGCCTTGTGTACGCCCAGCATGGGCGTGAATTAATGGGGTGGAAGTCCCCTGAAGAGTAGCCACTGGCTACGTTTCTCATGGAAGAAATAGTGTGGCACCGCCGGGAAACCAGGCGGCAAACCGAGAAAACAAACCTCTTCCTAACAGGACGTATGCCATAAACTTCTAGCCGATGGCAAGGGCAAACTCGTGAGGGAATGTCTGAAGGAAGCCTGGGCAAAGCGACGAGCCGACGTACAGAAACCTCATGTCAGGCCAACTTCCCCAAGGTGAGTGAGCACAAGATCATGAAACCTTGTGGCTAACGGGATCGGGTAAATGAGGCGGTTGTGTCGTGAAAGTTCACGTTCTTATCTGGGGAGATCTGATCTCGTGGGGGTTTTCTGAAAGGATTGGTCTCAAGAAAGGCCAAGGACCGACCAGGTTTCGGTCGGGTTCCCTTGTCTTTCTGTAGAGAGCGTCTGAGGTAAGGTGAAACCGGTTCATGCGGAAACGCCTGAATTTGGGATCAGAAGTCAGCCGAGGCCATAGTAGCCAAACGCTGGGCTGTAATGGCTCAGACACGGTGAAGGGCTGAACATTTCAGATAAGGAAAGGCTGATGAAACCTTCAAGATGCGTTGATTCCGACTGGAAAAGCATTCTTGGGCGGATTTCATCAAGTACCCCTTAGATGTGGAGAGATTCTTCACATTTGAACCCTGAAGTGAACCGCCCTGTGCGAGACCCGCATGCAGGGTGGTGGGGAGGGGGAAGAGAAAAGCTTCCCTCTACCCGATTGGGGGATTTTTCATTCATCGTTTGTCAAAACCTGAAACTGTTACAAAGGTTTGGATAGAACTGACAAAAGACTGTGCCTCACTCAATACCTGTGTTGCCCTTAATTCATCGGGGTCAAGCATCTCATCATAATCACTGCTTTGACGCTCATCAAACGCATGGTGAATAAAACGGGATAATTCTTTGGGAAATTCACCTGTTTTGACAAATTCCCTGTCAAAGAGACTGATCACACCACTATGTTTGGAACTGCCTAACCCCTTGGTCGCCAATAATGCGGATACCGCATAAAACATCGCATAATAAGAACGATTGATACTTCCTCGATATGCTGATTTTTCCAGCAAAATATGAGCTTCTCGCAATGTGTCTCGTGACTGAGAAAGTCGATGTTGTATCAATAAACTGAGTTGGTCGTCATTCACACCTCAATTCCTTCCTTTTCTATTTGCGCAATCAACGGATTGGCTCCTTGCGCTCCTTGTTGTATTTCCGCTACAGTTGTCACGAAGGTTCCAATAATACGGTCATTTTCAAACCCAACTTCCCACGCTAAATCTGATATTTGATAACGAAGAATGTTGTTCATGCTTTCGGTTTTGACAAAAATATCCAGATCCGAGTCTTCTGAAAAATCCCCTCTTGCTCTGGAACCAAATACTTTGAGTTCAAAAACTGGAATGATCTGTTTCAATCGGTCACGAAACATCCTTGCGATTTGTCGATCTTTGTCTAATAGTTTCATTTTCTCTATAGCATTAATGTTAATGATGAGCCTCACCCCAACGCCGCAATCACCCGCCTGTCGGGTGCATTGCCTTGTTAGCAGTAAATTTCAGGCGCAATACCTGCTGGCCAGTAGGCTCGTGCAGTTTCTCCTCCAGATGCTCAAATCCATACCTTGAGTAAAAGTGACGACCGATTGTATTTTCCTTAAACACTTCAACTTCAAGCTCACCATGAAGTTCTAGCGCCTTGTCCATTAGTGCTTTTCCGACCCCCTGCCCATGAAACTCCGGTTGAAGAAATATTGCTCCAACTTCGTTACCCATCAACGCAATGAAGCCTTTGACTTCACCGTCGATCTGTACGACCCAAGTATCTGTATTGGGTAGATATATCTCTGCTACATTTTTCCGTTCTTGGGCTATAAACTCATCGGTCATAAATGGATGAGCTAACCGAGTTGCGACTTCCCATGACGAGAGTACTGCATCTAAATCTGTATTTTCATATTGTCGTATTTGCACGGATATATTTCCTTTTACTGCTAACGCAGAGTTGAGCGGTTTTTTGGGGCAGAGCGAAGCGGCGCCCCAAAAAATCCGTCTCGAACGACTTGTGTACGCCCAGCATGGGCGTGAATTAATGGGGTGGAAGTCCCCTGAAGAGTAGCCACTGGCACCATTTCTCATGGAAGAAATAGTGTGGCACCGCCGGGAAACCAGACGGCAAACCGAGAAAAAAAACCTCTTCCTAACAGGACGTATGCCATAAACT